>NZ_LFJT01000027.1:0-86435 GCF_001682645.1 Delftia sp. JD2 | reverse complement strand
GGCGGCGCAGGCCCGCCAGTCCTCCCGCATCGACAGGGTCCTGCAGCGCCCGCGCCTGGGCCAGCAGCGCGCGCACCGGCTCCGCCAGGGCCAGGGCGCGCGGCGTGGGCACCAGGCTGCGGCCCGCACGCACCAGGATGGGGTCGCCAAACGCCTCCCTGATGCGTGCCAGCGTATGGCTCATGGCGGGAGTGCTCAGGTGCATGCGCCCGGCCGCCTGCGTCACGCTGCCCGTGCTGAGCAAGGCATCCAGTGCAATCAGCAGGTTGAGGTCGTATGTGTTCGCCATGCGAAATCATACGTTCAATACATTGCACTGTACAAAACCCACACCGCTCCCGACACTGGCGGCCGTTGCCTCAACCCAAGCCCTCGCCGCTGCACGCCCATGACGCCCATATCCACAACCTCGCTGACTTCCC
The DNA here is from genome assembly GCF_001682645.1 of Delftia sp. JD2. Classification (NCBI taxonomy): domain Bacteria; kingdom Pseudomonadati; phylum Pseudomonadota; class Betaproteobacteria; order Burkholderiales; family Comamonadaceae; genus Delftia; species Delftia sp. JD2. The sequence goes on along the minus strand of NZ_LFJT01000027.1, from coordinate 86,013 downwards.
CGCCCGGTCGGCGGAACCTGCCCCTGCTTTGCTTCGCCATGCTCGTGCTGACGCTCGTCCTCGCGGCCCTGGACCAGACCATTCTTTCGACCGCCCTGCCCGTGATGGCCCGCGAACTGCCGGGCCATTGGCCGCTGGCCTGGGTGTTCTCGGCCTATCTGCTGGCGGCCACCGTGGTGATTGCGCTGTACGGGCGGCTGGCCGATGTGCTGGGCAGAAAGCCCATGCTGCTGCTGGCCATCGGCCTGTTCCTGGCCGGCTCCCTGGCCTGTGGTGCCAGCCATGACCTGCAGCAATTGGTGTTGGCGCGTGCCCTGCAGGGCGCAGGCGGCGGCGGACTCATGACGCTGACGATGCTGACCCTTGCCGACCTGTTTGCGCCTGAGCAACGGGCCCGCTACCAGGGCCTGCTGGGCGCCGCCTATGGCGTATCGACCATGGTCGGCCCGCTGCTGGGCGGGGCGCTGGTGGAGCATCTGTCCTGGCACTGGGCGTTCTGGCTGAATGTGCCGCTCGCAGGGCTGGCCTGGGGAGTGCTGGCATGGGCGCTGCCCCCCAGGGCGGCTGTGCCGGAGGCTGCCGCCGAGCCCCGGCCCCGCCAGCGCATCGACTGGCTGGGTGCCGTGTTGCTGGCCGCAGCCCTGGTCAGCCTGCTGCTGGCCACCCAGCACAGCCATCTGAATCTGCCAGAGCAGCTGTCGCTGTGGGTGCTGCTGGCCCTGGGCGCCAAGTTTGCCCTGGCATTCTTCGTGCGCCAGCGCCGCGCCACCCATCCGCTGCTGCCGCTGTCGCTGTTTGCCCACCCGGCCTACGCGGCGGTCAGTTTCCTGGCCCTGTCCACGGGCGTTGCGCTGTATGCGGCCGTTGTCTTCCTTCCGCAGTATCTGCAGATTGGCCTGCACCTGTCGCCTACCGGCTCCGCCTGGCACCTGGCGCCACTGATGGCCGGCATCACCGCAGGGGCCATTGGCAGCGGCCGGCGCCTGCGCGCCCAGACGCCAGCCGCGTCGCTCGCCCGGGTGGCCTGCGTGCTGATGCTGCTGTCGTTCGGGCTGATCACCGCGGCCTTGCACTGGGTGCCGCAGGCGCCGCTGGCCCTGTCCGCAGGACTGCTGCCGCTGGGCCTGGGACTGGGGCTGATGTTTCCCATCATCACCGTGGTGGCGCAGCGTGTGTCGCCGGCCCGGCACCTGGGCATTGCCACGGCGGCACCCGTCATGCTGCGCAGCCTGGGCGGCGCCGCCGGCGTGGCCTTGCTGGCAGCCCTGCTCACCCACTTGATGAAACAGGAGCTGGCTGCGGCCAGCCCCCTGGCAGCACAGGCCGATGCCGTCACCGCCGCGCTGGGCCACGGGCTGCAGGTCATCTTCGGCTGCGCGGCGCTGGCGGTTCTGGCGGCGTTGGCTGCCTGCCGATGGCTGCCGGCGCGCAAAGCCGCAGCGCGTGACGGCCAGGGAGCCCCTGCGGCGCAGAGCGCCGCCATTCGTTCGGCTACGGAAGGCGCCTAGGCCGCCCGGTGCCTCAGAAATGCCTCAGAAATCCACCGAAGCCGACACCACGAAGGTGCGCGGAATCATCGGCGAGACGGCGCCCCAGGACGTGACACCGGCCCAGGCCTTGCGGTCGGCCACGTTCTGCACCGTGGCGCGCAGCGTGGTCTTGCGGCCTGCGATGCGGGTGGCGTAGCGCAGGCCCAGGTCGGTGCGTGTCCAGCCCGGGATGCGCAGGCGGTTGGCCTGGTCCACGAACTGGGCGCCGGTGTAGGCCAGGTCGCCGACCAGGGTCAGGCCCTCAAGGGCGGGCACATCCCATTCCACGCCCAGATTGGCCAGCAGCCGCGAGGTGCCGATGGGCCGGTTGCCCACCAGCGCAGGCGTGGCCGAGCGCGTGATCTCGGGCTTGAGCCAGGTCACGCCACCGAGCAGGCGCAGGCCGCGCGCGGCCTCGCCGTAGGCATACAGCTCCATGCCCAGGTTGCGCTGCTCGCCGTTGGTCTTGTAGACGCCCTGGTCCAGGCCGCCGCTGGGTTTTTCAATGCTGAACAGGGCGGCGGTGGCCATGAAGCTGCCGAAGTCGTACTTGCTGCCCACTTCGTACTGGCGGCTCTTGTAGGGGCGCAGCACCTCGCCGTAGTTGCTGGCTGCGGGCGGCGCGATGTCGCCCTTGCTCAGGCCTTCGATGTAGTTGGCGTAGAGGCTCCAGTTGGGCGCCTGGCGCCAGACCACGCCCACGGCCGGCGTGGTCACGCTCTCGTCGTAGACATTGGCGGCGCCGCCCGTGAGCACGTTGTAGTTGGTGGATTTGATGGCCTGGTGGCGCAGGCCCAGCGACAGTTGCAGCCTGTCCTGCAGCAGCGAGAGCGTGTCCACCAGGGCCAGGCTGGTGTTGCGGTTGTCATGAATGCGCGGAATGGCCGAAGGCCGCGCAATGCTCTGCGGCGCGTGGGCAATGGGCGCATAGATGTTGGACACCACGGTGGAGCCCACCTGCAGCGCGCGGTGAAAATCCTCGCGGTAGCTGGCCAGCTGCAGCGTGACCGAATGCTTGACACCGGCCAGCGCAAAGCGCGAGCGCAGGCCCGCGTCGATGGTGCTGCGGTCCACGTCGAACACCGCGTAGGTGGGCGTGATGCTGGTGGCGCCCGCCGCACTGGTCAGGCGCGGGGCCGAGTCGTAGATGCGGTCCACATCGGCGCGCGACTGGCCGATGTTGGCGAACAGCGTGAGCTGCTGTGTGAGGTCCAGTTCGGTGCGCAGCAGCACGGCGCGCTCGCGGTTCTTGGACCATTCCCAGGGCTGGGTCACGTTGCGCCGGCCATCCGGCGCAGCAGGCATGGAGGTGAGCCCCGTGGGCATGATGGGCCGGCCCACGCCGTCGATGCGCTCGTCCTGCGAGAGCAGGTCCAGCGTGGCACGGAAGCGCTCCACCTCGTAGTCCAGCGCCACGGCCAGCACATGGCCGTCGGTGCTTTGATGGTCCATGGACGTATCGCCGCCGTACTTGCTGGCGTTCACACGGATGCCGTACTGGGCCTCGTCGCCAAAGCGTCGGCCCACGTCGGCGTGGGCTCGCCAGAGGCTGTCCGAAGTCCAGCCCGTGGTCAGCCGCGCCACATCTTCATTGGCGCGCTTGGGAGCGATGTTGATCACGCCGCCCACGGAGCCGTTGGGCGACATGCCGAACAGCAGCGCGCCGGGCCCCTTGACCACCTCGATGCGGTCCACGTACTCGGTGCGCACGCGGTAGTTGGGGGCAATGCCGTAGATGCCGTCAAAGGCGATCTCGCCCGAGTTGCCCTCCCAGATCGGAAAGCCCCGGATATAGAGGTTGTCCACGTTGCCGCCCGGCAGCACGGTGTAGCGCACGGAAGGGTCGCGGTTCACCGCCTCGGCAATGGTGCCGGCCTGCTGGTTGCGCACGGCCTCGGACGTGTAGCTGGTGGTGCTGAACGGCGCCTGCATGTTGCCGGTATTGCCCAGCACGCCCAGGCGCACGCCCTTGGCCACCTGCCCGCCGGCGTAGGGTGCGGGCAGCAGGCTCACATACTGGTCGCCGGCCGTGACGGTGATCTCGGACAGGCGGTGCGCGTTTTCCGGCAGGTTGTCGGGCGCATGGGCCGCAGCAGGCAGCAGGGTCAGCGTGCCGCCCTCGATGCGCCCCTGCAGGCCGCTGCCCTGCAGCAATGCCGCCAGGCCCTGGCGCACATCGTGGCTGCCGTTGAGCGCCGGGGCCTGCCGGCCCTGCACCAGTTCGGAGGAGTAGGTGAGCTGCAGCCCCGCCTGGCGCGCAAACTGGCTCAGCGCCTGGGCCAGCGGCTGGGCCGGCACGTCGAAGGACACCGATTGCGCGGCGGCCAACTGCAGTTGCAGGCCCAGCACCAGGCCTGCACATGCATGAAAAACCGCTGTGCGGCGGAGACGGAGGCGGAATCGGAATCGGGAGGACTTGGGAGCGGACATAAGGACTTTCTGGAAGACAGGCTCATTGCGAATCGCCGGCACAGGCAGGGCGCCCGGCCTTTCATATGCAAATACGAGTCACTCCCAAAAACCCTGAAAAAAACTTCACGGCTCCGCGCGCCCGCCGCGCCGCGCAATCCGCAGGCCGCCGTCGTCCAGCACGCTGACCTGCACCGGGGCGAACTGCGGCAGCCCGCGCAACCATCGCTCGGCCTGGGCAATGCGCACATGGCCGCTGATGGCCAGTTGCGTCGCGCCCTCCTCCACCACCAGGCGGCGCCGCGTGTAGCGGCCCAGCCGGTGCACGACGCGGCCCAGCGGTTCCTGCTCGAAGACCAGCTCGCCCTCGCGCCAGGCCGCGGGCCGTTGCTGGAGCTGCGGCTGCCAGGCAGCGCCGTCGGCATCTCCTGCCCCGCCGTCCAGGGGAATGCGCAGCGACTGGCTGTCCTGCAGCAACTGGCCGCGTCCGGTGGCCACATGCTCCACCCGCACCTGGCCCGACTCCACCTGCACGCGCACCGCATCGGGCTCCAGTTCCACACCAAAGCGCGTGCCCAGCACGGTCACGCGCAGGGGGCCGGCCTCCACCACAAAGGGGCGTGCCGCATCGCGCGCCACGGCAAAGAAGGCGGCGCCTTCCAGCAGCTGTGCCTGTCGCAGGTCGGCACGGTAGGTCAGCGCCACGCGGCTGGCGGCGTCCACGCGCAGCACGCTGCCATCGGGCAGTTCCAGGCTGCGCTGCACGCCCGTGGCGCTGGCCAGTTCACCTTGCCACAGCACGCGGCGGCTCCACATCTGCCAGGCGGGCCAGGCCGCGCAGGCCATGCCGGCCACGCCCAGCAGTGCGCCCAGGGCACGCCGCCGCCGCTTTCTGGAAGAGGCCTGCAAGCCCGCCTCCACCCCGCCGCGCCAGCGCAGCAAGGCGGCTTCCAGGCAGGCATCGGCCTGCATCAGGTCGCGCTCCACGGTGTTCAGGGAGACCTGCAGGCGCTGGGCGATGTCGGCCTGCCGCTCGCCATGCAGGCGGTGGGCCAGCAAGGCGGCCTGCATGCGCTCGGGCAGGTCTGCAATCGTGCGCTCCACCACGGCCAGTGCCTGCCGGTACATGGCGCGGTCGGCCACATCGCCTTCGGCCTCGGGCTGCAATTGCGCCCAGTCGTCCATGCAGCGCTGCTGCGCACCGCGCTGGCGCAGCCTGTCTATCGCCAGATGCTTGGCCGTGGCAAACAGGTAGGCCCGCGCGGCTTCGAGCGTGGGCGAGCTGCCATCGGGCAGCTGCGGCGGCGCATCGGCCAGGCGCAGCCAGGTTTCCTGGGCCAGTTCCTGCGCCTCATCACGGCTGCCGGTCTTGCCCACCAGATAGGACACCAGTTGCTGCTGGCAGGCACAGAAAAGCTGGTGCCAGCGCGCAGCGGTCCAGGAGGCGGAAGGGGTGGGCATGGCCGGGGGAGGTGAGAAATCGACAACGAGAATGACTATCATTCTAGTTTTGTTTGATCCAGGCCGGCCCGGCCGCCGGGCCATCGAAGGCAAACTGTCCCCCATCAACATCCGGACCACATGCCCATGATCTTCCTGGCGATCACATCTACCGGCTTGGCACAGGCACTTCGCGCCGCCACCGAAAACGACGCCATCTGGTGCGGCAGCGACGCAATTTCAGAGGCCGACTACGCCGCCCGACAATGGTCCAACCTCAGCCGCTTTGCCTACTCGCTGGAGGACCGCGTTTTGATCGACGATGCCGTGTCCACCATTGAGGAACACCACCCAGGGCAGACGATCTGGGTCGAGGCATCTTCCCTGCGATAGCGGGTTCTCTGGTCACCACCTTAAGGGCTTCAATTGAAAGCTTTTCTTCAATTCCTGGCAGCCATACTTTTGTCCACTGCAAGCCACGGCATGGAACACATTGCAAGCCAAAGTGCGCTACCGCATCAAGACAAGGACGCGGAATATTTATCTGCCTACGAATGGAACCTGCAGCAGGCTTTCGATGCCATAGGCAAAGAGAAAAAGAATTGGAAAACACCAGACAGCCCCTCAATAAAGCTCTGGTTCTCCAAAGATGGAGATTTCGGTACACGGATATGCAATATCATGACCTGGAAGTATGAGATGGATGCCGATGGAGGCTTCCAGATCAAGCCCGGCTTCTACACGATGGTCGGGTGTCCCGAGCCATTGATGGAGCTGCAAAAATGGGCGAGTGACTTACTGTCAAGGAAATTCCACTACACATTGACAACGGCAATCGCCAACGCACCGCCCCATCTGCAACTGCGCTTTGCCGATGGCAGCCGCTGGGAACTGAAAGGCGAACCCACACCAATAACGAAGTACGGAAGTGAGGGCCAGCCGATTCTTCTGGAAGTCGAAGCGCAACATGTGCCATGCAATGACAGCACAGCCAATGGCTCCGAGTGCCTGCGCGTTCGAGAGGTCAATTGGCATGTTCGCAACGGGAAAGGCGAATTCCACAACCATGGGAAATGGCAGACTTTCAAATTGACGGCGATTGATGGCTATTCACATCCACCGGGCTGGCACGGCGTTCTGAATGTCACTCGCTTCAAGTTGAAGAATCCGCCGTCCGGCGAAATGGCATTTGCCTATCTATTGCAGGGAGAAACAACCCGATTCTCCCAATAGAAACGCCATGCCCGCCTACGCGCCCAATCCCAAAGTCATTTCCCGAGCCACCTGCGCAGCCTCCCTGCGCCTGACCTCGGCCTGATCGACAAAGCCGCAATCCAGCGATTCGGCGCTGGTGCACATGGTTTGCAATGCGCGGGAGATGGCTTCCAGGCACTGGCCGCTACCACCTCAACGCCGCCACCCTCAGCGCATCCACCGCCATGTCGATGAACGCCCGCACGCGATGCGCGGCATGGCGCCCTTCCCGGTGCACCACATGAATCGGTAACGGTGGCCGCTCGAAGGGCTCCAGCACCAGGCTCAGTGCGCCCTCCTGCACGGGCTTGGCGATCTGGTAGAGCGGCAGGCGCGTGATGCCTTGCCCGGCCAGGGCGCAATCTGCCGCCGCCTCGTTGGTCATGGACATGAGGCGCGGCTGCAGGCGCACGGCCAGGGCCTTGTCGCCTTCGAGAAACCGCCATTCGGGCGTGGAGGTGAGGCCGGATGCGGTGATGGTGGTGTGCTGCGCTAGCTCCTCGGGCCGCTGGGGCACGCCGTGGCTGGCCAGGTATGCGGGCGAGGCACACAGCACCTGCCGCACGCTGCCCACGCGGATGGCCTGCAGCGAGGAGTCGGGCAGCTCGCCGATGCGCACGGCCACGTCCACGCCCTCGTCCACCAGGCTGACCACGCGGTCCACAAACCAGCAATTGACGTCCACCTCGGGAAACCGGCCCAGGTAGTCGTGCACCACGGGCAGCACGTGCATGCGCCCGAAATTGACCGGCGCCGTGAGCGTGAGCCGGCCGCGCGGTGCGGCGTGGGCGCTGGCGGCATGCTCGTCGGCCTCTTCCAGCTCGGCCAGGATGCGGCGGCAGCTGTCGGCGTAGGCCGTGCCGGCCTCGGTCACGCGCACGAAGCGCGTGGTGCGTGTGAGCAGGCGCACGCCCAGGCGCTCCTCCAGGTCGGAGACGGCCCGCGTCACCACCGAGGGCGAGACCTTGAGCCGGCGTGCGGCCGAGGCGAAGCCGCCTGTGTCCACCACTGCGAGAAATGCCGTCATGGACTGGAAGCGATCCATCTGTGCCTGCCTTGTCTGTGTCGTATGTCTGCCCGGCTGCGGGCGGCCCGCGCAGGCCTGCCCAGGTTTGCGCCGGCGCTTTGTTCGCGTTCCCGCAAGAGTGACTTGCCGCCGCCAGGGATTCTAAAGATGCGGTCGGAGAAGGAGGATACGTCCCGTGGCGCCGACAACCGGCGCCTTCACCAACCCCAAGGACCCGCAATGAAGCTCTACCACTTTCCCCTGTCCGGCCACGCCCACCGCGCCCGCCTCTTCCTCGGCCTGCTGGGCGTGGAGCATGAGCTGGTCCATGTGGACCTGGCCAACGGCGCGCAGAAGAAGCCCGAATTCCTGGCGCTGAACCCGCTGGGCCAGGTGCCGGTGCTGGACGACAACGGCACGGTGATTGCCGACTCCAACGCCATCCTGGTCTACCTGGCGCGCAAGCTGGACCGCCAGGACTGGATGCCTCTGGGCGCACAGTCCGAGGCCGAGATCCAGAAATGGCTGAGCATCGCCGCCGGCCCCATTGCATTCGGCCCGGCGGCGGCCCGGCTGGTCACGGTGTTCAAGGCCCCCTTCCAGGCCGAGGAAGTGATAGCCCGCGCCCACGCCATCCTCGCCAAGATCGAGGCGCAATTGACCACCCGCCCCTTCCTCACCGGCGGCACGCCCACGATTGCCGACGTGGCCCTGTACAGCTATATCGCCAGCGCGCCCGAGGGCAATGTGGACCTGCAGCCCTACCGCGAAGTGCGCGCCTGGCTGGGCCGCATCGAGGCGCTGCCGGGCTTCGTGGCATTCGCCCAGACACCGGCCGGCCTGCGGGCCTGAGTGCCTGAGCCACACCTCCCCTGAACCCCCGGCAAAGGAGCGCACCATGCACCCGCAACCCCTGCAAAACCCCGCCTCGCCCTGGCATGCGGGCGAACTGGCGATCCAGCAAAGCGTTGGCGTCGTGGGCCGCATGGACATGCCGGGACGCAAGTTCCTGCGGCCCTTCCTGCTGGACCAGCACCGCGAGTTCTATCCTCTGCTGCATTTCGTGGCGCTGGGCAGCGTGGATGCGCAAGGCGACGCCTGGGCCACGGTACGGGCCGGCGAGCCGGGTTTCCTGCACTCTCCCGATCCATCGACCCTGCATGTGGCGGCGGGCCGTGATGCAGCCGACCCGGCCGAGCCGGGCTTAGCCGATGGCCATGCCGTGGGCCTGCTGGGCATGGACCCCATGACGCGCCGGCGCAACCGGCTCAACGGCACTGTGCGGCGCAAGACAGGCGTTGATGGGGCAGGCGCCTTCGACATCGGCGTGGTCCAGAGTTTCGGCAACTGCCCGCGCTATATCCAGAACCGCAGCGTCCGGTTCGTCCGGCCTGCGGACGAGCCCACGCAGGTGCCGGCGGTCGAACTGGCATCGCTGGACCCGCGCGCGCGGGAGCTGATTGCGCAGGCGGATACGTTCTACGTGGCGTCCTACGTTGATGGGGAGGATGGCCTGCGCCAGGTCGATGTCTCCCACCGTGGCGGCAAGCCGGGCTTTGTGCGGATCGACGCCGATGGAACGCTGACCATCCCCGACTTCTCGGGCAACCTGTTCTTCATGACCCTGGGCAACTTCCTGGTCAATCCCAAGGCGGGCCTGCTGTTCATCGACTCCGAAACCGGGGAAATGCTGCAGATGACGGGCGAGGCCGGCGTCATCCTCGACTCCCCGGAAATCGCCGCTTTCGAGGGCGCCGAGCGCCTGTGGACCTTCAAGCCCCGCCGCATCGTGCGCCGGCCCGACGCCCTGCCGCTGCGCTGGAGCATGGCGGCCGACGGCTGGTCGCCCCACCTGCAGATGACCGGAAGCTGGGCCGATGCCAGCCAGCGCCTGGCCGCCGCCCGGCTGGGGCGGCAGTGGCGACCGTTCCGGGTGGCGCAGGCCGTGGATGAGAGTTCCACCATCCGCTCGCTCTACCTGGAGCCGGCCGATGGCATGGCCGCTGTGGCTCCCCTGGCCGGCCAGCACCTGCCGCTGCGCCTCACGCTGGCGGACGGCAGCCACCTGCAGCGCACCTATACGCTGTCGCTGGCGCCTTCGGACGGACGCTTGCGCATCAGCGTCAAGAAGCTAGGCCGTGCGTCCAGCCATCTGCATGGCCTGAAGCCCGGCGATCTGGTTGAGGCCCACCCGCCCGCTGGCAGCTTCACCGCCGATGCGGCCCTGCGCCGCCCCGCCGTGCTGCTGGCCGCGGGCGTAGGCATCACGCCCTTGCTGGCCATGCTGCGCCACATCGTCCACGAAGGCCGGCGCACCCGCAGCCTGCGGCCCACCTGGCTGTTCCAGGCGGCTCGCACGCGCAGCGAACGGGCCTTTGACACGGAGATTGCCGAACTGGTGAAGGCCGGCAATGCCGAGGTGCACTGGGTGCGCACGCTCAGCCAACCCGGCACGGCAAAGGCCGGCCGCGACTACGACCATGAGGGCCACATCGACATGGCCCTGTTGAAAGCCACCCTGCCCTGGGACGACTACGACTTCTACCTCTGCGGCCCGGACGCCTTCATGCAGGCCACCTATGACGGCCTGCGCGAACGCAATGTGCCCGACGAGCGCATCCACGCAGAAGCCTTCGGTCCCTCGGCCCTGAAGCGCTCCATGGCCGGGGCAGCCCCCGCCGCCGAACTGCCTGCACCCGCCACACAGCCTGTCCGCATCATCTTTGCCGACTCGGCCAAGGAAGCGCGCTGGAAGCCCGGCGACGGCAGCCTGCTCGAAGTGGCCGAGGCCCGGGGGCTGGAGCCCGCCTTCGGTTGCCGGGGCGGCAGCTGCGGCGACTGCCGCACGCGTGTGCTGCATGGCGGGGTGACCTATGCCTCGCCACCCTCCTTCGCCGTGCCAGCGGGCGAGGCGCTGATCTGCTGCGCCGTGCCTGCGCAGGGGACCGGGGAGGCTTTGCATCTGGCGTTGTGAGGAGCCTGTCTCTGCGCGCTTTCCACATCAGGACATACCGACGGCAAAAGGCACATCAGCGATTGCTGCCCAATGCTTGGCTGCATCTAGCTTTCTATCTGGACGAGTATCGATTCATCAAGCTCTATGACTTCAAACAGGCCCTGACCGCGCTCATAGACCTCCCCTGACAGGAACCGAACCACTTTCTGGCCGATGAGCATGCACATCTCCACGACAAAGCCATCTGCATCCCGGCGCATGTCTTTTATCCGCACAAGGCCCAAGGGCAACTCAGCCAGCAGTCGGTCACGGTAACCAATGAATGCAGGCACGCCGGGACCCGACTCAGACGCCTCTGGAGTCACAAGGTACAGGCCGTGAAACCCGCTGCCATCGTCGATACGGGAAAGCATTGACCAGACACGTCCGTCCACCAGTTGAATCCAAATCTCGATGAACTGGAGATAGGGCACCTGCGGATGGCTCCAGACTGCTTCGCCAGGTACCCAGCGCTGCCGACCTGATTCATCCATATCCCAGCGGCCGCCTTCGGCCAACGCCATCTCGCAAGCTCGCCAGCCCACAATCATCTGCTGGTCGAGATCCTGAAGGGACGGGAACTGGCGCGGCCCCATGGGCTGGATGGAGCTCCCGGGGGCCGGCTCGGTGTCGTCGATATGGACTACCGCGAACCCTTCCTGCTCACTCGGCGGCTCGAACATGGCAAACACGCTGCGAATGGCCTGCTCCGGCACTTGGTGATCGGCTCGCCGCTGCGTGTTCCTCCGCAAGGCGGTCTGCAAATCGGCTTTGAGCCAAATACAGACTACCGGCACCCCATGTGATCTGGCGATCTGAATGGAACGCTCACGATGCACCGCCTTCGGAAGGGCGGCATCAAAGAACACCGCATCACGACCCAACGCTGCGGCGTTCTGTTGAATCCAGCTGCTCTTGCCTGCAGCTTGCACCCCCACCACCACATAGAGCTTGGTCGCGGGCGAGCTGACAGACAGTGCTTTGTCCAAGTCCCGGTACGCCAACTCCCATGCGGCAGCACTGCGTTCCGGGGTGAACAGGCGACCTTGTTCGGTTTCCAGATAGTGGTCTGGATTGATGTGCTTTGTAGTGTCCATGGTGAGCTGCAAGATTCTGGATCACTGTAGCTGGGCACGGCGCCGTACCGTCCGCAGACAAACGAACCCACCATGCAAAACGGCCTTGATCGATACACTCGCTGCAATTCCTGCGCCCTCGTACACGCCGCAAATCCAAAGCCCTGCCCATGCAACTCACCAACTGCCTGCTCCGCCTGTCGCCCTTGGTCCTCACCTGCCACATCGGCCTGGCCTGCGCACAGATCACCACGCCCTCAGCAGGTACCTATGTGCGCAAGGGCGGGGGTGGCGATCTGGTGGTGCGGGCCAATGGCAAGTTCCATATCCAGACCGTCGGTGCCAACGGCCATACCTGTGAGCTGGAAGGCACCATCACCAACGGCCGGGCCAGGATGGCGAATTCGGCCTGCGCCGTGGACTTCACGCCTGCCGGTCAGCGCGTCGGGGTCGACACGGCCACCGTCGAGGCATGCCGGGACTTCTGCGGCATGCGGGCCTGGTTCGGTGGCGATTACCTTCGGCCCACACCCGGCTGCACGGACAAGGCCATTGCCGCATCGCGCAGAAACTTCAAGCGCGCGTACGACGCCAAGGACTACCGCCTGGCACTGACCACGCTGGCGCCGGTGCTGCAGGACTGCGATGAGGTGCTGACCGGCGTCGCCAAAGGCTGGATACGCAACGACCTGGCGCTGGCGCAGCTTCGCTCGGGCGACGCAGCCGCCTGCCGCCAGACCCTGGCCCCGCTGGCCGAGGAAGCCGGCAAGACGGATCAGGAACTGCGCGAGGCCTATCCACCCACCGATGCCGATGTGGTACTGCCCATGCTCAAGGCTGCGCGCACCAATCTGCGCTTGTGCAGTTGAGGCGGTGCCATCGCCATGAAAGATCCCGCATCGCCCAACGCAGGAATCTCCGGGCATTTCCGGCGTGAGGCGAAGTGGATGCTGTGGGTGCTTGGCGTGCTGCCCTTGGCGCTTGCCTTGCTGGCAGCGTGGCTGGCGCCGCTGATCCTGAACCATGTGGAGAAAGACAAATGCCTGAAAGCTGGAGCACAGATCTCCAGGCAGACCGGCAGGTGCGAAAGCACTGAACAGGCGCCCCCGAAGGAGTGAATTGCGGGCTATCCCGTTGCCCGCCTGGCGCACGACGATGCCCTGTGCTTGGGCGTGGTGCCCATGCTGTAGCGGATCGGCGGCGGCCCGGGCGTCTTGCCCTATCCTTGTGCGCTTTCATTCCAACTGAGCAGCGCCCTTGAACAGGGCTTGACCCCTTGCCACCCATGACCGATATCCGCCCCGCCCGCTTTCCCGAAGACCTCGACGCCGTGGTCCGCATCTTCCGGGAGTACGTGGCCAGCCCCACCGTGAGCCTGGACTTCCAGGACTTCGAGACCGAGTTCGCCGCCCTGCCCGGCAAGTACGCCGCGCCCGAGGGCTGCGTGCTGCTGGCCTGGAAAGACGGCCAGCCCGTGGGCTGCGCCGCCCTGCGCCAGGTGGATGCGCAGACAGGCGAAATGAAGCGCGTCTACGTGCGCCCCACGGTACGCGGCGAAAACCTGGGTCGCCGCTTGGTGGAAGGCATCCTGGACACCGCGCGGCATGCGGGCTACACCCGCATCTGCCTGGACGTGCTGCCCGAGTTCCAGGCCGCGCAGCGGCTGTATGAGTCCCTGGGTTTTGCGGATGCAGAGCCGGTGAGCTTCAATCCCGTGCCGGGCACGCGTTATCTCGGACTGGATCTTTGAGGCATGCACCCTCCGGCAGGCGGCCTTCAGCGCCTGCACGGCTTCCGATGCGCTGACACCCGGTCCCTGAGTCCTCGTCTGCAAGCATTCAGCACGGTGAGACCGTAGCCCATACCCCGGTCCAACAGCCTGCCCGCAAGCGCAGCGGCGGTACGGACCACCTCTCCCCGCATCCTTCATCCGCAAATGCCCGTGGCCGAGCCGGGCAGCCTGCGCTTGTGCCCCGTGAATACCGCCCATGGCGAATGGCGCTGCCTGGGACCCAACGCTCATTGGCAGCATCTCTATTCACCTGGCATTTCAAACCTGATTTTAAGAATTGTCCTAAGGATAATTCTGAAAATGATCTGTGGGCGACTTCTTTGATTGACCTCGTGCAGGCCATGAAATCAAATGAGGACTCTTCGCACAGCAAACATCAGAAACCCGCTCGGACACTGACAGCGGATTATTCGCCTGCTTGCAACCACTCATTCCCGTCAAATTGCCTTTATTGATCAAGGCGCATTGGCTGGAATCCTCGATTCCGCTTCTGATCCAGCGTCTCCATACACCATGCCAGCCTCCATTGCCGCCACCTTCTATCAGATCGGCTATGCCGACATGCTTGCTCGCCAAATGGAGCAAAAACAGATCGATGCCATTGTGCTCACGCCACAGGAATACGCAGACATACTGAGCGACAAGGCGCGTAACAATCCTCGCCTGGCGGCCACGCTGCATGCCATGCTGGCCCACAGTGCGCTTGGTCGATACTGGACACACACCGCCAGCCCGAATGCAGGCAAACCCTGGGTCGCTCCCGCCTCCCTGATGGTCAGCGACGCGTACCTGATCACCAAAACGCTGATTGCATTGGGCTTGGCCGGCGCCCGCTCCTATATCAAGACGACCGCCACAGGCACCTATATCATCATCACGGGCTACGCGGGACTTCGCCGCCAGCTGCTGCAAGGCACGCGATTCCTTGCCGCCAATCCACGCATGGTCCAGATGGGCCTGGGTATTCGCGGTCTGCAGAATGTGGCCAAGGGCGGGTTTCTTCTGAGTCTGGTGGTGGGCACCGGGATAGAGACACTGGACTTCATCTTCAATGACGAGAAGACCATGCATGATCTTGTGGGAGGGATTGGGGTGGAAGCGGTCAAGGCGGGATTGGCGACGATGGTGGGCCTTGGCTTGGGAATAAAGCTTGCAACGGCAACCTCCCTTGCAATTCTTCCTTTGGCTGCTGTGGCAGTGGCCGTACTTGTCACAGGAATCATCTTGAATCAAATAGACGATGATTTAAAAATCAAACAACATGTGATCAACATGCTACGCATTTCCACAAGCAGCATGCCTCAAGGAATATATCGAATAAATATCGACAAAATCAATCTGGAAAATCATAAAACAAATCATCAGATAGAGTATAAACTTAACGAGTGTTCCACAGAAATTTTCAAAAATGAATTTATGTGCCGCACAAATCGCAAAAACTAATCAATAAAATGTTGGACGCAAAAAAAATAAGGAAAACCTTGATTTGGGGCATCCCTTTAGATGTTTTCGTTTTTATTCTTTGCACTTGGTACATTAAGCATGCAATATTTAATGACATTAAGGATCTCGTTGAATTATCAGCATCAATAAGAATAACACCCGGAGCACCAGTCGTAGCATATTTTCCCGTAATATTGGCAGTTGGTCTAATTTCTTCATTATCCAAGGCAATACCATGCAAAACATCAATTTTAAAGGTAACCGAACGCAGCTTTAACGCAACCATGCTGGCAGGATTAATAATTATGGCTTCTTGCCTTGCCCTCATAACTCCCTTGCAATACTATGCAATGCCCAAACTTGGCTATACACGCTGCAATATCCTGGAAGGGCACCCCACCATATATTTCACGGACTGGGTCAAAAACCCCGAATGGTGCGTTCGTGGAAAAACTAGAGAATGGGTCAAAGAGCAGGCCCGGCTCTCCGGCAACCTTGAAAATCCCTGAAATAAAAAAAAGCGCAGACCACATGGTCCGCGCTTTTTTGCATCCTACGGCAGCCGTGCTGCCAACTTCCTCAGAACGCCTCTTCGCTCATCTCCGCGCAAGTCATGTTGCGCTCACGCACGACCTTGAGCCAGGCGCCGATCTTCGGCAGCTCGTAGCCAAAGAAGTAGCGCATGGCGGCCATGCGGCCAGCGTTGGCAGGTTCGGCCAGGGCGGCGTCCTTGGCGAGTACGGCCAGGGACACGTCCAGCCAGGTCCAGGCCAATACCGTGTGGCCGAAGGCCTGCATGTACGGCACGGAATTGGCCAGGGCCTGTTGCGGGTCGTCGGTGGCCCATGCGGCCTTGGTGGTGGCGCCGACTTCCTGCAGGGCCTTGGCCAGTTCATTGGCATGGCCGGCCAGCTCGGACCGGGCCATGGCGCGCTGGATGGTGTCGTTGATGCGCGTGGCCAGCAGCTGCAGGCCCTTGCCGCCTTCCATGAGCACCTTGCGGCCCAGCAGGTCCATGGCCTGGATGCCGTGCGTGCCTTCGTGGATCATGTTCAGGCGGTTGTCGCGCCAGTATTGCTCCACGGGGAAGTCGCGTGTGTAGCCGTAGCCGCCGTGGATCTGGATGGCCAGGGAGTTGGCCTCCAGGCAGAACTCGCTGGGCCAGCTCTTGGAGATGGGGGTGAGCACTTCCAGCAGCAGCCGGGCCTCGGCCACGGATTCGGGCGTGCCGGTGTGCTGCTCATCGACCAGGCGCGCGCAGAACAGGTTCAGCGCCAGCGCGCCTTCGCAATAGGACTTCTGCGCCAGCAGCATGCGCTTGACGTCGGCGTGCTCGATGATGCGCGACTGGGGCCGCGTGGCATCCTTGCCGGCTGCACCCGGCGCCCCCTTGATCGGCCGGCCCTGCGGGCGGTTCTGCGCGTACTCAAGGCTGGCGTAGTAGCCGGCCAGGCCCAGCATGGTGGCGGCCATGCCGATGGAGATGCGGGCCTCGTTCATCATGTGGAACATGCATTTGAGGCCCTCGCCGGGCTTGCCGACGAGGTAGCCCACGGCCCCGGCGCCGCCGCGCACGGGAAAGCGGCCTTCCCCGAAGTTCAGCAGCGTGTTGGTGGTGCCGCGCCAGCCCAGCTTGTGGTTGAGGCCGGCCAGGGCCACGTCGTTGCGCTCGCCGGTGAGTTGGCCTTCGGTGTCCACGAGCTTCTTGGGCACGATGAACAGCGAGATGCCCCGCACGCCGGGCACGGGCTTGCCATCGGGGCCGGGGATCTTGGCCAGCACCAGATGGACGATGTTCTCGGTCAGCTCATGGTCGCCCGCGCTGATCCACATCTTGTTGCCCTTGAGGCGGTAGCGCGGGCCCAGTGCATCGCTTTCGAAGTCGGCGCCATCGGGCTCGGCACGGGTGGCAATGTCGCTCAGTGACGAGCCGGCCTGGGGTTCGGACAGGCACATGGTGCCGGCCCAGCGGCCATTGAATTCATTGGTGGCAAAGACCTGCTTTTGCATGTCCGTGCCGTGGGCCATGATGGCATTGGCATTGCCCGAGGTCAGCATGTTGGAGCCGATGCTGATGGAGGCCGCCGCGAAGAAGCTGTTGGCTGCCGCCTCCACGGTGTAGGGCAGCTGCATGCCGCCGATGTCGTAGTCCTGGGCGGCGCTGAGCATGCCCGAGTCGGCATAGGCCTGGCGCGCATCGTGGGTGCACTGGGGCAGGATGACTTTCTCGCCGTCGAACTGCGGCTCCTGCGTGTCCACGGTGCGGTTGAAGGGGGCGTATTTCTCGCGGGCGATGCGCTCGCAGGTGTCGAGCACGGCATCGAAGGTGTCGCGCGAATGGTCGGCAAAGCGCTCGCGCTCGCCCAGCGCATCGGCGCGCAGCCATTCATAGAGCAGGAAATCGATGGTGGAACGCAGGCGCATGGTGGGGTCCGGAATCAAAAAAGAAGCCGCAGGCGCCGCCAGAGGGAGCGCGTGCGGCCAACAGGAGTAACGGGAACAGGCGGTGGCGGCCGCAGCCGCCACCTGCACTTACAGCACTTCGAACACGCCAGCGGCACCCATGCCGCCGCCGATGCACATGGTCACGCAGACACGCTTGGCACCGCGGCGCTTGCCTTCGATCAGGGCATGGCCCGTCAGGCGCTGGCCCGACACGCCATAGGGATGGCCCAGGGCAATGGCGCCGCCGTTGACATTGAGGCGGTCGTTGGGGATGCCCAGCTTGTCGCGGCAGTACAGCACCTGCACGGCAAAGGCTTCATTGAGCTCCCACAGGTCGATGTCCTGCACCGTCAGGCCCAGCTTCTTGAGCACCTTGGGCACGGCGAAGACGGGGCCGATGCCCATTTCGTCGGGCTCGCAGCCGGCCACGGCAAAGCCCAGGAAGCGGCCAAGAGGCTTGAGGTTGTTGCGCGAGGCATAGTCCTCACTGACCACCACGCAGGCGCCTGCGCCATCGGAGAACTGGCTGGCATTGCCGGCCGAGATCACGCCGCCGGGCAGCGCGGGGCGGATGCCCGAGATGCCTTCCTTGGTCGTGCCTTCGCGCACGCCCTCGTCCTTGCTGCAGGTCACTTCCTTGGTGATCAGGCCGCGCACCTTGTCGGCCACGCCCATGGTCACGGTGATGGGGGCGATCTCGGCGTCCAGCAGGCCGGCGGCCTGGGCCGCGCAGGCCTTTTGCTGGCTGGCGGCGCCGTATTCGTCCATGGCGTCACGGCCGATGCCGTAGCGCTTGGCGACCTGTTCGGCGGTCTGCAGCATGCTCCAGTAGATCTCGGGCTTTTGCTTGGCCAGGGCCAGGTCCTGGATCATGTGCAGGTTCATTTCCTGCTGCACGCAGGAGATGGACTCCACGCCGCCGGCCACGTAGACATCGCCCTCACCCGCGATGATGCGCTGCGATGCGGTGGCAATGGTCTGCAGGCCCGAGGAGCAGAAGCGGTTGATGGTCATGCCCGATGCGGTGATGGGCAGGCCGGCCTTGAGCGCGATCTGGCGCGCAATGTTCATGCCGGTGGCGCCTTCGGGGTTGGCGCAGCCCATGATCACGTCATCGACGGCGGCAGGGTCGACGCCTGCGCGCTGCACGGCGTGCTGCACGGCATGGCCGCCCAGCGTGGCGCCATGGGTCATGTTGAAGGAGCCCTTCCAGCTTTTGGCCAGGGGCGTGCGGGCGGTGGAAACGATCACGGCGGATGTCATGGATATTCCTTGTATGGCGGGTTTGCGGTGGTTCGCAAAAAGTTCGTGCGCCGCACGTCTCAGCTGAATTGCTTGCCTTCGGCCGCCAGCTTCGCCAGCAGCGGGGCCGGCTGCCAGAAATCGGCGTCGTCGTTGGGGTTCTTGGCGAAGCGGTTCATGGCCTGGACCACGTTGAACAGCCCGACCTCACCCGCGTAGTGCATGGGGCCGCCGCGCCAGATGGGGAAGCCATAGCCGGTCAGGTAGACCATGTCGATATCGCCCGACTTGCCGGCGATGCCGTCTTCCAGGATGTGGGCGCCTTCGTTGACCAGGGCGAAGACCAGGCGCTGGACGATTTCCTCATCGGAGATCTTGCGCGGGGTGATGCCCAGCTCCTTGCGGTGGGACTCGATCATCTGGTTGACCAGCTCGGACGGGATGGCGTCGCGCTTGCCCGCCTGGTAGTCGTACCAGCCCGCGCCGGTCTTCTGGCCGAAGCGGCCCAGCTCGCACAGCTTGTCGGCCGTGCGGCTGTACTTCATGTCGGCGCGCTCGACGGCGCGGCGCTTGCGGATGGCCCAGCCGATGTCGTTGCCGGCCAGATCGCCCATGCGGAACGGGCCCATGGCGAAACCGAACTTCTCGATGGCCTTGTCCACCTGGGCGGGCGTGGCGCCTTCGTCCAGCAGGAAGCCGGCCTGGCGCGAGTACTGCTCGATCATGCGGTTGCCGATGAAGCCATCGCACACGCCAGAGACCACGGCGGTCTTCTTGATCTTCTTGGCCAGCTTCATCACGGTGGCCAGCACGTCCTTGGCGGTGTGCTTGCCGCGCACCACTTCCAGCAGCTTCATCACATTGGCGGGGCTGAAGAAGTGCATGCCCACCACGTCCTGCGGGCGCTTGGTGAAGGCGGCGATCTTGTCCACGTCCAGCGTGGAGGTGTTGGAGGCCAGGATGGCGCCGGGCTTGGCAACCTCGTCCAGTTGTTTGAACACGATTTCCTTGACGCCCAGCTCCTCGAACACCGCCTCGATGATGAGGTCGGCATTCTTGAGCGCGTCATACGACAGCGTGGTGCTCAGCAGCGCCATGCGCTGGTCGTACTTTTCCTGGGTGAGCTTGCCCTTCTTGACCTGGGCTTCGTAGTTCTTGCGGATGGTGGCCACGCCACGGTCCAGCGCTTCCTGCTTGGTCTCCAGAATGGTCACGGGAATGCCCGCGTTCAGGAAGTTCATGGAAATGCCGCCGCCCATGGTGCCGGCACCGATGACGCCCACGGTCTTGATGTCGCGCACAGCCGTGTCCGAAGGCACGTCGGCGATCTTGGAGGCCGCGCGCTCGGCCATGAACAGGTGGCGCAGCGCGCGCGACTCGGGCGACCACATCAGTTGCATGAAGGCATCGCGCTCCAGGGCCATGCCCTCGTCGAACTTCTTGCGCGCGGCGTTCTCCACCGTGTCCACGCAGCGGGCCGGGGCCGGGTAGTTCTTGGCCATGCCCTTGACCATGTTGCGCGCGAACTGGAAGTAGGCGTCGCCCTGGGGGTGCTTGCAAGGCAGGTCGCGCACGCGCGGCAGCGGAACACCCGCCGCGTGCTTGTCAGCCACTTCCAGCGCAAAGGCCTTGGCCTCGTCCAGCAGGGACTCGGGCGAAGCGGCCATCTTGTCGAACAGCTTCTGGCCGGGGATGGAGGCCAGCAGCTCGCTCTTGACGGGTTCGCCGCTGACGATCATGTTCAGCGCGGTCTCCACGCCCAGCACGCGCGGCAGGCGCTGCGTGCCGCCTGCACCGGGCAGCAGGCCCAGCTTGACTTCCGGCAGGGCCACCAGGGTGCCGGGAGCGGCCACGCGGTAGTTGCAGCCCAGCGCCAGCTCCAACCCGCCGCCCATGCAGACGGTATGGATGGCGGCCACCACGGGCTTGCTGCCCTGGTCCAGCGAGTTGATCAGCGAGACCAGGTGCGGCTCGCGATACGCCTCTTCCTTGCCGAACTCGTTGATATCGGCACCGCCCGAAAAGGCCTTGCCGGCTCCCGTGATGACGATGGCCTTGATGGCCGGGTCGGCGTAAGCCTTGTCCAGCCCCTCGACGATGCCGCGGCGCGTGGAAAGGCCCAGGCCGTTGACGGGGGGATTGTTGAGCGTGATCACGGCAACCGAGCCGTCGACCTTGTATTCAGCCGTCATGCAATGTCTCCTGAGGTTTAAGCAAATAGTACGGACGTGCTTTTTCCATTCTAGGAAGGCTTGACCGGCAGCGCCATGCCGTTGGCGGTGCAAGCTGTCCCGGTCGGGACAAGTTTTGCTGCGCTGCAGCGTCCAGCAGGTCTCGCCGGGGTCCGCGCCCGCGCCAGCTTACGGGGAGGCGGTCTCGCAAAGTCATGCAAGCGCCAAGGCTCCAGTGTTTGTACCGACAGGGAAATCCAGCTTGAGGGACTTGACCTTCCCACCGTAGCAATGCCCAGACTGCATGGACCTTCAACCCCCAAGGAGTTTTTCATGCAGTTTTTTCTTGAAGACATGACCTGTGGCGGCTGCGCCCGTTCCGTGACCAAGGCCATCAAGACCGTCGATCCGGATGCCAGGGTGGCCACGGACCCGCTGACCCGTGGGGTGGAGGTGCAGACCAGCGCCACCGAGGAGCAGATCGCCACCGCACTGCGCCAGGCGGGCTACCCGCCAGGCAAGGGATGACACGCCGCCGCAATCCGTCGGCAAGGCCGATGGATTGCGACCCTCCCACGGACGCGAGCCCCGCGCCAGCCTCCTCGGAGGGTCACCGACCCTCCTTGGCGTGATTGATCGTGTAGCGAGGAAGCTCCACGGTCAGATCCTCCCGCCCCACGATGGCCTGGCAGCTCAGGCGCGATTGCGCCTGCAGCCCCCAGGCCCGGTCCAGCATGTCTTCCTCCTGCTCCTCGACGTCGTTCAAGGAGCCGAATCCCTGGCGCACGATGCAGTGGCAGGTCGTGCAGGCGCCGACCTGCTCGCAGGCGTGCTCGATGGCAATGCCGTGGTCCAGCAGGGCTTCGCAGATCGACGTGCCCGCAGGCACCTGCAACACCGCCCCCTCCGGGGCCAGTTCGGCGTGCGCGATCACGGTCAGTTGTGGCATGGTGGCGGCCCTCCCTTCAGTGCGGACAGGCGCAGCGGCCCGCAACTTCGTTCGTCTTGCCGCACGCATGCGGGTGGTTCTTGCGCGGTACGGCGCCTGTGCGCCGCGAGGGTTCCCTCTTGCCGCTATCGGGCTGCTGCAGTCCCTGCAGAATAGGACAGGCCGGCGACTGATCGCCTGCGCAGGATCTGGTCAGCGCCTTCAGGGACGAGGCCACCTGCCGCATGTCATCGATGCGCTGCTCCAACGCCGCGATGTGCTGCTCGGCCACGCGCTTGACGTCCGCGCTGCGCCGCGATGGATCGGTCCACAGGTCCAGCAGGTCCTTTATCTCGTACGCCGAAAAGCCGAAGTCGCGCGCGCCGCGGATGAAGTGCAGCCGCAGGATGTCGGGACCGCCATAGACGCGGTAGCCCGCTTCGCAGCGATTCGCCGGGGGTATCAGCCCGATCTGCTCGTAATAGCGAATCATCTTGGCCGAGATACGAGATGCCTTGGAGGCTTCTCCGATGTTCATGGTCTATCTCCTGTTTCAAAGTGCCGTGGCATGGCCCGCCCCGCAGGACCAGCCTCGCGGCGTGCACAGCTTGATCCTTCACACAACGTCAAGGTCAAGTGCCCTCGCGGCCCGGAGTTCTTTTGGCAAAGCTTGACCTTGCCGCCGTTGTAAGCCCCAGCCTTTGCGCATGTCGATGCAGCGACGCGCCGGATGGTCCGGGGCCCTGCAACCGAGAAAGGGGCACTTCCATGCGTGAAAAAATCAGAATCGCCGCGCTTGCCGGCGCCATGGCGGGGGTACTGGGCATAGCCCTCGCCACCCGCGAGGCCTCGGGCGACCAGCCAAAGGCGGCCGCACCCGCCGGGCCGCAGGTGCCGGTGGCCGAAGTCATTACGCGCACGGTCACGCCATCGGCCGAGTTCACGGGCTTTCTCGCCGCGCCCAAGACGGTGGAGCTGCGCTCGCGCGTGGGCGGTGCGGTCGAGGCCGTGAGCGTTCCCGAGGGCAGTCTGGTGCGCAAGGGCCAGTTGCTGTTCCAGATCGACCCGCGCCCCTTCCATGTTGCGCTGGACAATGCGGCCGCACAGTTGCGCCAGGCCCAGGTGCTGGCCAGCCAGGCCCAGGCCGATGTCGAGCGCGCCGAACGGCTGGCGCCCACGGGCGCCGTCTCGCGCAAGACCCATGACGATGCCGTCTCCGCGCACAACGCCCGCCAGGCGCAGGTGCAGGCGGCCCAGGCCGCCGTGGCAGCGGCGCGGCTGGACCTGTCCTACGCGCGCATCACGGCGCCTATCTCGGGCCGCGTGGACCGGGTGCTGGTGACCGAGGGCAACCTGGTCGGCGGCAGCTCGGGAGGTTCGGCGGGCGCGGCCACGCTGCTGACCACCATCGTCTCGGTCGATCCCATGCACGCCTATTTCGACATCGACGAAGCCACCTATCTCACGGCCGTGCGCCAGGCCCGGCCCGAGGCGCGTGGCGGCAAGGCGGCGCCGCGCGTGGCGCTGGGGCTGGTCACGGACCAGGGCTTCCCCCATGAAGGCGTGCTCGACTTCGTGGGCAACAGGATGGACCGCGCCACCGGCACCATCCGCGCACGCGCCGTGGTGCCCAACCCCAAGGGTGTACTGGCCCCGGGCCTGTTCGCACGGGCCAGGCTGGCCACGAGTGCTGCGCGCGAGGCCATCCTGATCGATGACCAGGCCGTGGGCACCGACCAGGGCAAGAACTATGTGCTGGTCGTGGCAGAGGACAACCAGGCCCAGTACCGCCCGGTGCGGCTGGGGCCGCTGGTGGATGGCCTGCGCGTGATCGACGAGGGCCTGAAAAGCGGCGAGAAAATCATCCTCAAGGGGCTGGTGCGTCCCGGCATGCAGGTCACGCCCCGCCCGACCCCCATGCAGCAGACGGCCTCCGCTGCCGCCTCACCCGCAGCGGCTGGCGCCGCCAATGACCGGTTGGAGGCACGCCAATGAACTTTCCCCGCTTTTTCATCGCGCGGCCGATCTTCGCCATTGTGCTGTCGCTGCTGATGCTGCTGGCCGGCGCCATCGCTTTCTGGCAATTGCCGCTGAGCGAGTATCCGGCCGTCACGCCGCCCACGGTGCAGGTCACGGTCAGCTACCCTGGCGCCAATCCCGAGGTCATCGCCGACACCGTGGCCGCGCCGCTGGAGCAGGTCATCAACGGCGTGGAGAACATGCTCTACATGAGCTCCCAGATGACCACCGACGGCCGGATGGCGATCAGCATCGCCTTCAAGCAGGGCACCGACCCGGACATGGCGCAGATCCAGGTGCAAAACCGGGTCTCGCGCGCCCTGCCCCGCCTGCCGCAGGAGGTGCAGCGCATCGGCGTGGTCACGCAAAAGACCTCGCCCGACGTGCTGATGGTGGTGCACCTGGT
The DNA here is from genome assembly GCF_001682645.1 of Delftia sp. JD2. Classification (NCBI taxonomy): domain Bacteria; kingdom Pseudomonadati; phylum Pseudomonadota; class Betaproteobacteria; order Burkholderiales; family Comamonadaceae; genus Delftia; species Delftia sp. JD2. The sequence continues at coordinate 61,858 of NZ_LFJT01000027.1, read as the reverse complement.
CTCGCCCGGCAAGCGCTACGACCCGCTGTACCTGTCCAACTTCGCCCTGCGCCAGGTGCGCGACGAACTGGCGCGCCTGCCCGGCATCGGCGATGTGCAGGTCTGGGGCGCGGGCGAATACTCCATGCGCGTGTGGCTGGATCCGGCCAAGGTGGCCACGCGCGGGCTCAGTGCCAGCGATGTGGTCGCCGCCATCCGTGAGCAGAACGTGCAGGTCGCGGCCGGCTCGGTGGGCCAGCAGCCCGACACCTCGTCGGCCTTCCAGGTGACGGTCAATACCATGGGCCGCCTGGCCAGCGAGGAACAGTTCGGCGACATCATCGTCCAATCCGGCGCCGACGGCCAGGTCACGCGCCTGCGCGACGTAGCCCGCATCTCGCTGGGCGCCGATGCCTACACCCTGCGCAGCCTGCTCGATGGCGAGCCGGCACTGGCCATGCAGATCATCCAGAGCCCCGGCGCCAATGCCATCGACGTCTCCAATGCCGTGCGCGCCAGGATGCAAGAGCTGCAAAAGGGTTTCCCGCAGGACATCGAGTACCGCATCGCCTACGACCCCACGGTCTTCGTGCGCGCCTCGCTGCAATCGGTGGCCGTCACGCTGCTGGAGGCCATCGTGCTGGTGGTCATCGTGGTGGTGCTGTTCCTGCAGACCTGGCGCGCCTCCATCATCCCGCTGGTGGCCGTACCGGTGTCACTGGTGGGCACCTTCGCGCTGATGCAGATCTTCGGCTTTTCGCTGAACACGCTGTCGCTGTTCGGGCTGGTGCTGTCCATCGGCATCGTGGTGGACGATGCCATCGTGGTGGTCGAGAACGTGGAACGCCACATCGCCCTGGGCGAATCGCCGCGCGACGCGGCGCGCAAGGCCATGGACGAGGTCACCGGTCCCATCCTGGCCATCACCTCGGTGCTGGCGGCGGTCTTCATCCCATCGGCCTTTCTGTCGGGCCTGCAGGGCGAGTTCTACCGCCAGTTCGCGCTGACCATCGCCATATCGACCATCCTGTCGGCCATCAACTCGCTGACACTGTCGCCCGCGCTGTCGGCCATCCTGCTCAAGCCCCACCACGGCGGGGCAAGGCCCGACCGGCTCACGCGCGCCATGGACGCCGTGTTCGGCGGGTTCTTCCGCCTGTTCAACCGCTTCTTCGACGGCGCCTCCAATGCCTACGTGGGCACGGTACGCCGCGCAGTGCGCGGCAGCGCCATCGTGCTGCTGCTGTATGGCGGCTTCGTGGCCCTGACCTGGCTGGGCTTCCAGCAGGTGCCCGGTGGCTTTGTTCCGGCCCAGGACAAGTACTTCCTGGTCGGCATCGCCCAGTTGCCCACCGGGGCCTCGCTGGACCGCACCGAGGCCGTGGTCAAGCAGATGTCCGAGATCGCGCTGGCCGAGCCCGGGGTGGAGAGCGTGGTGGCCTTCCCGGGCCTGTCCATCAACGGCTTCGTGAACGTGCCCAACTCGGCCGTCATGTTCGCCATGCTCAAGCCCTTTGCCGAGCGCAAGGACCCATCGCTGTCCGCCAATGCCATCGCGGGGAAACTGATGGGCCGGTTCAGCCAGATCCCCGACGGTTTCCTGGGCATGTTTCCGCCGCCGCCCGTGCCGGGCCTGGGCAGCATGGGCGGTTTCAAGATGCAGATCGAAGACCGCGCGGGCCTGGGCCTGGAGGCGCTGGTGCAGGCCCAGGGCGCCCTCATGGCCAAGGCCATGCAGACGCCCGAGCTGGCCAGCATGTTGGCCAGCTTCCAGACCAACGCGCCGCAGCTGCAGGTGGACGTCGACCGGACCAAGGCCAAGTCGCTGGGCATCTCGCTGACCGACGTGTTCGAGACGCTGCAGATCAACCTGGGCTCGCTGTACGTCAACGACTTCAACCGCTTCGGCCGCACCTACCGCGTCATGGCACAGGCCGACGCGCCGTTTCGCATGCAGGCCGAGGACATCGGCCGGCTCAAGCTGCGCAACGCGGCCGGGGACATGATCCCGTTGAGCGCCTTCGTGCGCATCACCCGCAGCTCGGGCCCGGACCGGGTGATCCACTACAACGGCTTTCCCTCGGCCGACATCAGCGGCGGGCCGGCGCCCGGCTACTCCTCGGGCCAGGCCACCGACGCCATGGAGCGGATTGCGCGCGAAACCCTGCCCGAAGGCATGACCTTCGAATGGACGGACTTGGTCTACCAGGAAAAGCAGGCCGGCAACTCGGCGCTGTACATCTTCCCGCTGGCCGTGCTGCTGGCCTTCCTGATCCTCGCGGCCCAGTACAACAGCTGGTCGCTGCCCTTCGCCGTGCTGCTGATCGCCCCCATGGCGCTGCTGTCGGCTATCGCCGGGGTGTGGCTGACCGGCGGCGACAACAACATCTTCACGCAGATCGGCTTTGTGGTGCTTGTGGGGCTGGCCGCCAAGAACGCCATCCTCATCGTGGAGTTCGCACGCGCCAAGGAAGACGAAGGGGCCGACCCGCTCGCCGCCGTGCTCGAAGCGGCGCGCCTGCGCCTGCGCCCGATCCTGATGACCTCGCTGGCCTTCATTGCGGGAGTCGTGCCCCTGGTGCTGGCCAGCGGCGCCGGGGCCGAGATGCGCCATGCCATGGGCGTGGCCGTGTTCGCCGGCATGCTGGGCGTGACGCTGTTCGGCCTGGTGCTCACGCCTGTGTTCTACGTGCTGGTGAGGCGCTGGACCACGCGCCGCCAGCGCCCTGCGGCCACGCCATCCACCTCACCCGCGCAGCAGATCGGAGTACGCCATGCGGACTGAACGTCCCCTGAAAAAACTGTCGCTGCTGGCCCTGGCCAGCCTGCTGGCCGGCTGCTCGCTGGCCCCCAGATATGAGCGCCCGCCAGCGCCCATCGACACCATCTACCCCAGCGGTCCCGCCTATGGCGATGCCGATGCGGCCCCGCAGGCCGTGGCCGACATCGGCTGGCGAGACTTCCTGCGCGACCCGCTGCTGCAGGAACTGGTGGCCCTGTCCCTGGCCAACAACCGCGACCTGCGCAAGGCCGCGCTGAACGTGGAGATGGCGCGGGCCCAGTACCGCATACAGCGCGCCGACCTGCTGCCGCGCATCGGCTTGGGCGCCGACGGTTCGGCACAGCGCCTGCCAGCCGACCTCAACCCCAGCGGCACAGCCGGCATCCGTCGCAATTTCCAGGTCGCGGGCGTCGTCTCGTGGGAGCTGGACCTGTGGGGCCGCATACGCAGCCTCGGCGAACAGGCGCTGGCCGCCTACCTGGCCCTGGACGAAACCCGCACGGCCGGGCAACTGAGCCTGGTCGCCGAAGTGGCCAACGCCTATCTGGCGCTGCGCGCAGACCAGGAACTGCTGGGCCTGACGCAGCAGACGCTGGAGGCCCAGCAGCGCTCCTTCGCACTGACGGCCCAGTTGGTGGAGGCTGGCAGCGCCAACCGCATCGACCTGCGGCGCGCCGAGATCGCCCTGCGCACGGCGCAGGCCAACCGGGCGCTGTACACGCGCCAGGCGGCACGGGACCGCAACGCCCTGGTGCTGCTGCTGGGCCAGCCGCTGACACCCGAGCTGTCACACCAGCTCGACAGGGCCCTCACGCTGCCAGACGACCTGGTGCCCGCCAATCTGCCAGCAGGCCTGCCCTCGGACCTGCTGATGCGCCGGCCCGACCTGCGCGCCGCCGAGCACCGGCTGCGCGCAGCCAACGCCAGCATCGGCGCCGCGCAGGCAGCGTTCTTCCCCACCATCGGGCTGACGGGCGTTGCCGGCACGGCCAGCGCCAGCCTGGGCGGCCTGTTCGACGCAGGCTCGGGCACCTGGAGCTTCATGCCGCGCATTGGCCTTCCCATCTTCCAGGGCGGCTCGCTGCGGGCCCAGCTAGACGTCGCCCGGGTGCGCCAGCGCGCCGAGGTCGCCAGCTACGAGAAGGCCATCCAGACCGCCTTCGCCGAAGTGGCCGATGGTCTGGCCGGCAAACGCACGCTGGACGAGCAGATGCAAGCGCAGCAACTGCTGCTGGACGCCAGCGAACAGGCCGAGGAACTGGCCGCCCAGCGCTTTGCCGAAGGCCTGGACGACAACCTCAGCCTGCTGGATGCGCAGCGCACGCGCTACGGATCGCAGCAGGCGCTGGTGCTGACGCGGCTGGCGCGCCTGGGCAACCTGATCGATCTGTACAAGTCATTGGGCGGCGGCTGGACGGAGCGTACGCAGGCAACGAGCGCCCTGGCCAGTGCACCCTGAGCAGAGAACAGTCAGGTATCAGACCTCCAGCCACTCCTTGCGCACCTTCTGATCGGCGCGCAGCCCGTCGGGCGTGCCGTCGAAGACGATGCGCCCATGGCCCATGACCAGGGCCCGGTCCGAGATGCTCATGGCAATGGTGAGCTTTTGCTCGATCAGCAGCACGGACACGCCGCGCTGCTTGATCTTTTGCAGGTACTCGCCCACCAGCTCGACGATCTTGGGAGCCAGGCCCTCGGTGGGCTCGTCGATGATGATCAGGTCCGGGTCGCCCATCAGCGTGCGGCACAGGGTCAGCATCTGCTGCTCGCCGCCCGACATCACGCCGGCCTCGGTGTGCTGGCGCTCCTTCAGGCGCGGGAACATGGCGTACATGTCGTCGAAGCCCCAGCGGCTGTCCCGGCCCTTGCCCTTCTGTCCCAGCAGCAGGTTCTGGTGCACGGTGAGGTTGGGGAACACATCGCGGCTCTCGGGCACGTAGCCCACGCCCAGGTGGGCGATCTCGTAGGCCTTGCGGCCGGTCAGGCTCTGGCCCTTCCAGTCCAGCGAGCCCTCCCAGTGCACCAGGCCCATGATGGCCTTGGCCGTGGTGGAGCGGCCCGAGCCGTTGCGCCCCAGCAGCGCGACGATTTCGCCGGGCTGCACCGAGAAATCCACGCCATGCAACACATGGCTTTTGCCGTAGTAGGCATGCAGGTTGTTGATGTTCAGCATCCGCGCTTCCTCAATGTGCACCAGCTTGTTGATCCGCCACGGACGAGCCCAGATAGGCCTCCTGCACGCGCGGATTGGCACGCACGGCCTCTGGCGTGTCGTAGGCGATGACTTCGCCATAGACCACGACGGCGATCTTGTCGGCCAGGCCGAAGACCACGCCCATGTCGTGCTCCACGGTCAGCAGGGTCTTGCCTTCGGTGACCTTCTTGATCAGCTGGATGAAATGGGCCGTTTCGCTGTTGCTCATGCCGGCCGTGGGTTCGTCCAGCAGGATGACGCCGGCGCCGCCGCCGATGGTGATGCCGATCTCCAGCGCGCGCTGTTCGGCATAGGTCAGGTTCACCGCCAGCGTGTCGCGCTTTCTGTGCAGGCCGATCATCTCCATCAGCTCATCGGCGCGGGCGTTGGCGTCGCGCAGCTTCGACAGGAAGCGCCAGCAGCTGTAGCGGTAGCCCAGGCTCCACAGCACGCTGCAGCGCAGGTTCTCGAACACGCTGAGCTTGGGAAAGATGTTGGTGATCTGAAAGCTGCGCGACAGCCCCATGCGGTTGATTTCATAGGGCTTCTTGCCGTCGATGCGCTGGCCGTTGAGCAGCACCTGCCCGCTGGTGGGCTCGAAGCGGCCACTGATCAGGTTGAACAGCGTGCTCTTGCCCGCGCCGTTGGGGCCGATGATGGCCACGCGCTCGCCCGGCTTCACGGCCAGCTGGGCGCCACGGATGATCTCGGCCTTGCCGAAGCGCTTGTACAGGTCGCGCAGCTCCAGCGCATAGGTGGCCTCGCCAGCCGCGGCGGCGGCCGCGGTGCCCGGACGTTCGATTGCAATGCTGGACATGGTTCAGCCCTCCCCGCGCTTGATGGCTTCTTCGATTTCTTCCTGGATGCGCTCCCAGCGGCGCAGGCACCAGCGCCTGGCCACTTCCAGCAGGCCCAGGCCCACCACGAAGATGGCAACGGCCACGGTCCAGGTCGATGCCGAGCTGGTATCGAGCTGCACGCCCATGAACGAGACCTGGGGACCCAGGGCCGCATTGAGCTGCAGGTGGTAGATCATCTCGACGATGGCCGCACCGCCCACGATCATGACCAGTGCGCTGGCCGCGATGGCCAGGTAGGGCTGGGCCAGCCGGCGCCACTTGCCGAAGCGCGCCACGCGCAGGTTCATCATGATCAGGCTGGCAACGCCGCCCGGTGCGTACATCACCATCAGCAGGAACACCAGGCCCAGGTACAGCAGCCAGGCCTTGGTCAGCTCCGACAGCAGCACCGAGGCCAGCACCAGCAGCACGGCGCCGATGATGGGCCCGAAGAAGAAGGTGGCGCCGCCCAGGAAAGTGAACAGCAGGTACGAGCCCGAGCGCATGACGCTCACGCTGTCCATGGCCGTGATGATCTCGAAGTTGATGGCTGCAAGCCCCCCGCCCACGCCCGCGAAGAAGCCCGCGATGATGAAGGAGAAGTAGCGCACGCGCTGCGTGTTGTAGCCCACGAACTCCACGCGCTCGGGGTTGTCGCGCACAGCGTTGAGCATGCGGCCCAGCGGCGTGCCCGTGAAGGCGAACATGGCGGCCGTGCAGATGAAGCAGTAGGCGGCGATCAGGTAGTACACCTCCATGCCCGAGCCGAAGGTCAGCCCGAAGAAGGGCTTGCCATAGACGCGGTCGGTGGTGATGCCGCCCTCGCCCCCGAAGAACTCGGGGAACATCAGCGCCATGGACGCCACCAGCTCGCCGATGCCCATGGTGATCATGGCGAAGGTGGTGCCCGACTTCTTGGTGGTCACATAACCCAGCAGGGCCGCGAAGAACATGCCGCCCAGGCCGCCGATGATGGGAATCAGCACCAGCGGAATGCCCCAGTCGCCGGAGCTGGCCCGGTTCATCGCATGGATGGCGATGAACGAGCCCAGCCCCGTGTAGACCGCATGGCCGAAGCTCAGCATGCCGCCCTGCCCCAGCAGGATGTTGTAGGACAGGCAGATGATGATGAGATAGCCGATCTGGCTGAGCATGGTCAGCGCCAGGCTGCTGGTGAACACCAGCGGCGCGACGATCAGCGCCAGGGCGAAGGCGCCCCAGATCAGGATGCGGCCGATGTTGAGCGGCTGGAAGCTGTAGTGGCGCCCTGCGCCCGCAGCCCCCGAAGCGCCCGGAACGCCTTTTGCGGCAGTGGATGTCATGGTCGTTTTGGTGATCGAGGACATGGTGTCAATCTCCCCGCGTGCCCAGGAGGCCCTTGGGCCGGAAGATGAGGATCAGCACCAGGAACAGGTAGGGCAGGATGGGCGCGACCTGGGAGATGGTGAGCTTGAGCAGCGGCCAGCCAAAGGTCTGCTCGCCGACCGGGCTGCCCAGCGAGGTCAGCAGGCTGGCCAGCGACCAGTCGATGGCCACGGCAAAGGTCTGCACGACGCCGATCAGCAGCGAGGCCACGAAGGCCCCCGCCAGCGAGCCCATGCCGCCGACCACCACCACCACGAAGATGATGGAGCCGACCGACATGGCCATGGCCGGCTCGGTCACATAGGTGTTGCCGCCGATGACGCCGGCCAGCCCCGCCAGCGCGCAGCCGCCGCCGAACACCATCATGAACACGCGCGGCACGTTGTGGCCCAGCGCCTCCACCATCTCGGGGTTCTTGAGCGCGGCCTGGATGACCAGGCCGATGCGCGTGCGCGTCAGCAGCAGCCAGACGGCCACCAGCATCAGCAGCGCCAGCAGCATCACGAAGGAGCGCGAGCGCGGGAACTGCGTGCCGTACAGCGTGAACAGCGGGCCCTGCAGCGCGGGCGGCAGGCCGTAGGGCACGGTGCCCCGGCCCCAGACCAGCTGCACCACCTCGAGGATGAGATAGGACAGGCCGAAGGTCACGAGCAGTTCGGGCACATGGCCGTACTTGTGCACGCGGCGCAGGCTGTAGCGCTCGAACATGGCGCCCAGTGCGCCCACCAGCAGGGGCGCGACGAACAGCGCGCCCCAGAAGCCGATGATGCCGCTGAGCGTGTAGCCGAAGTACGCGCCCAGCATGTAGAAGCTGGTGTGGGCGAAGTTGAGCACGCCCATCATGCTGAAGATCAGCGTCAGCCCCGAGCTGAGCATGAACAGCAGCAGTCCATAGCTCACGCCGTTGAGCAGCGATATGGTGAAGAACTCAAGCGTCATCGAAAGGCCTTGGTCTCGGTGCGTTGGGGACAGGAAGCGGTGCGGGCCGCTCTCAGGACGGGCGCTTCATCTGGCAGGAGGTGGGCGTGCTGGCCACGTAGGGCTCGTAGTACTTCACCGGGGCGAAGGTGTAGCCCGTGTTCTCTGCGTCATACGGGTTCTTGCCGCCGGCCTTTTCCCAGCGCGTGATGTACAGGCCCTGCTGCAGCTGGTGGTCGCTCTTTCGCATCTCCACTTCGCCGTTGAAGCTCTTGAGCTTCATGCCCTCCAGCGCGGCCGCCACCTTCACGGGGTCGGTGCCGCCGGTCTTGACGAAGGCCGCATCCAGCAGCGCGAACACGTGGTAGATCGAGCTTTGCGTGAGGTCGTCGTTCATCTTCTTCTTGAACTCGGCCATCAGCGGCTGGATGGGGCCGCCCATGTTGTAGTGGCCATAGCCCACGGTGTAGACCTTGCCGTCGGACGCTGCGCCCATGGCCGTGGGCGAGCCCGAGCCGAAGGCGTAGTAGGTGTAGAACTTGACGTTGTTCAGGCCCGCGTCGTTGGCCGCCTTGAGCAGCAGCGACAGGTCCGATCCCCAGTTGCCCGTGATCACCGTGTCGGCGCCCGATTGCTTGATCTTGGCGATGTAGGGAGCGAAGTCGCGCACCTGGGCCAGGGGCGCGAAGTCGTCGCCCACCACCTGCACATCAGGCCGCTTGGCCTTGAGCATTTCCTTGGCGTACTTGGAGACCTGCTGGCCGTGCGAGTAGTTCTGGTTGATCAGGTAGACCTTCTTGACCTCGGGCACGTCCTTCATGTACGTGGTCAAGGCCTCCATCTTCATGGAGGTGTCGGCATCCAGGCGGAAGTGCCAGTAGCTGCACTTGCTGTTGGTGAGGTCCGGGTCCACGGCCGCATAGTTCAGGTAGACGACTTCCTTGCCCTTGTTGCGCGCGTTGTGCTTTTCCAGCGCATCCATGATGGCCAGGGCCGGGCCCGAGCCGTTGCCCTGCACCACGTAGCGTGCGCCCTGGTCCATGGCCGAGCGCAGCACGGCCGTGGTCTCCTGCGGGCTGAGCTTGTTGTCCAGCGGGATGATCTCGAACTTCACGCCCGAGGCATTTTTCCTGTTGAACTCCTCGGCCATCAGCTGGAAGGTCTTGAGCTGATTCGTGCCCACGGCGGCCATCAGACCCGACAGAGGATCGATCCAGCCGATCTTCACCGTCTCGCCCTTTTGCGCCCAGGCGCCCGATGCACAGGCCAGCATGGCCGAGGCGGCCACCGAATGCACGATCCACTTCATTTTTCTGTCTCCTTTTTCCGGTTGATTCGGATATCTGTATTGGCGCCAGACTAACGCCTGAATGACAATTTCCCTCTGGGGAATGCCTTAGAAACTATCGCGCATGCGACTTGGCTGCGGCCCTGGACACATTGGCGACAGATCGCCATCGATCAGGCCAGAAAACCGTGTTTTGCCTGATTTCGGGCAAAAAAAGGGGCGCCTCACGCCCCTTTGCGAAGTTCAATGGCCAGTTATGCCGTCATGAGGGTCGCTTCATCTCACAAGATGTCGGCGTGCTGGCCACATAGGGCTCGTAGTACTTCACGGGAACGAAGGTGTAGCCGGTGTTCTCCGAATCCATCGGATACTTGCCGCCGGCCTTTTCCCAGCGCGCGATGAACAGGCCCTGCTGCAGCTGGTGATCGCTCTTGCGCATCTCCACTTCGCCGTTGAGGCTGTTGAACTTCATGCCTTCCATGGTGGCCGCCACCTTGGCCGGGTCCGTGGTCTTGGCGCGCAGGAAGGCCTGGTCCAGCATGGTCAGGCCCGAGTACAGCGAGCCCGTGTACATGTCGTCGTTGAATTTGGCCTTGTAGCCCTTGGTGATGCGGTCCAGCGGGCCGGGCAGGTTCATGTGGCCGTAGCCCACCATGTAGACCTTGTCGGCCGCAGCCGCGCCCATGGCCGTGGGCGCGCCGGTGGCGATGGCGTAGTAGGTGTAGAACTTGACGTTGTTCAGGCCCGCGTCGCTGGCGGCCTTGATCAGCAGCGCCAGGTCCGAGCCCCAGTTGCCCGTGATCACCGAGTCGGCACCCGACTGCTTGATCTTGGCGATGTAGGGTGCGAAGTCGCGCACCTGGGCCAGCGGCGAGAAGTCGTCGCCCACGATCTCCACATCGGGGCGCTTGCGCTTGAGCATCTCCTTGGCGTACTTGGAGACCTGCTGGCCGTGCGAGTAGTTCTGGTTGATCAGGTAGACCTTCTTGACCTCGGGCACGTCCTTCATGTACGTGGTCAAGGCCTCCATCTTCATGGAGGTGTCGGCATCCAGGCGGAAGTGCCAGTAGCTGCACTTGCTGTTGGTGAGGTCCGGGTCCACGGCCGCATAGTTCAGGTAGACGACTTCCTTGCCCTTGTTGCGCGCGTTGTGCTTTTCCAGCGCATCCATGATGGCCAGGGCCGGGCCCGAGCCGTTGCCCTGGAAGACGTAGCGCACGCCCTGGTCCATGGCCGAGCGCAGGGCTGCCGTGGTTTCCTGCGGGCTGAGTTTGTTGTCGATGCCGATGATCTCGAACTTCACGCCCGAGGCCGTGCCCTTGTTGAGCTCCTCGGCGATGTACTGCAGGCTCTTGAGCTGGTTGGACCCCAGCGCGGCCATGAGGCCCGACAGCGGGTCGATCCACGCAACCTTCACCGTCTCGCCCTTCTGGGCCATGGCGCCCGTGGCGCAAGCCAGGGCCAGGGATGCCGTCAATGCCTTGATCGCAAACTTCATGAAGCGTCTCCTCTTGTGGTGGTTTCTGGGCGAGGCCCAGGGTAATGGCCCCTGTGCCCTGCCCTGATCGGTGATTGCCCCTAGCGGCTATCGCCGACGAGACTCGGACCGGCCGCCCCGGCCAGGACATGCCCCCGCATGCCCTGGCCCGGTGGCCGCCCGCAACGGCTCAAAGCCCCGGCAGCCGGTAGTCGGCCAGCTGCTCGCGCAGCCGGGTCTTGAGCATTTTTCCGGTGGCGCCCAGCGGAATGGCATCGACGAAGACCACGTCGTCGGGGATCTGCCACTTGGCGGTCTTGCCCTCGTAGAACTTGAGCAGTTCCTCGCGCGTGACCTCGGCGCCGGGCTTCTTCGCCACGGCGACGATGGGGCGCTCGTCCCACTTGGGATGCGGCATGCCGATGCAGGCGGCCATGGCCACAGCCGGATGGGCCATGGCGATGTTCTCGATGTCGATGGAGCTGATCCACTCGCCGCCGGACTTGATAACGTCCTTGCTGCGGTCGGTGATCTGCATGAAGCCGTCCGGGTCGATGGTGGCCACGTCGCCCGTGGGGAACCAGCCGCGGCCCTGCGCGTCCTTGACCAGCGGGCTCTCGCCCTTGAAGTAGCTGTCCACGATCCAGGGGCCGCGCACCAGCAGGTCGCCATAGCTCTTGCCGTCCCAGGGCTGGTCGGTGCCGTCGCTGTCGACGATGCGCATGTCCACGCCGTAGATGGCGCGGCCCTGCTTTTGCAGGATCTTCATCTGCTCGTCCTTGGGCAGCTGCAGCTGCTTGTTCTTGAGCGTGCACAGCGTGCCCAGCGGACTCATCTCGGTCATGCCCCAGGCATGCAGCACCTCCACGCCGAACTCGTCCTGGAAGGCCGTGATCATGGCCGGCGGGCAGGCGGAGCCGCCGATCACCGTGCGCTTGAGCGTGGAAAACCGCAGGCCGCCCGGCCTGATGTGGCCCAGCAGCATCTGCCAGACCGTGGGCACGCCGGCCGCGTAGGTGACGCCTTCGGCCTCGATCAGCTCGTACAGCGACTTGCCGTCCAGCGCCGGGCCGGGGAACACCAGCTTGCAGCCCGTGAGCGCGGCCGAGTAGGGAATGCCCCAGGCGTTGACGTGGAACATGGGCACGACGGGCAGCACCGAGTCGCGCGCCGATATGCACATCACATCGGGCAGCGCGGCCGCGTAGGCGTGCAGCGTGGTGGAACGGTGGCTGTACAGCACGGCCTTCGGGTTGCCCGTGGTGCCGCTGGTGTAGCACATGCTGGAGGCCGTGTTCTCGTCGAATTCGGGCCACTGGTACTGGTCGGACTGGCCGCCAATCCAGTCCTCGTAGCTGACCAGGCCCGGAATGCCGCTGTCGGCGGGCAGGCGGTCCGCATCGCACAGCGCCACCCACTGGCGCACCGTGGGGCACTTGGCATGCACGGCCTGGATGATGGGCAGGAAGGTCAGGTCAAAGCACATGACGCGGTCTTCCGCGTGGTTGATGATCCACGCCACCTGGTCGGGATGCAGGCGCGGATTGACCGTGTGCAGCACGCGGCCCGAGCCGCTGACGCCGAAGTACATCTCCATGTGGCGGTAGCCGTTCCAGGCCAGCGAGGCCACGCGGTCGCCAGGCTGCAGGCCCAGGCCGTCCAGCGTGTTCGCCAGCTGGCGCGAACGCCGTGCCAGGTCGCGGTACGTATAGCGATGGATATCGCCCTCCACCCTGCGCGAGACGATCTCCGCATCGCCATGGTGGCGGTCGGCGAAGTCGATCAGCGACGAGATCAACAGTGGTTGGCTTTGCATCAGACCCAGCATCTATAGGCTCCTAAGGTGATTGAACTTCGTGAACGTCGTGAACTGCGGACCGCGGATTCGCGCAAGGCCAAGGCCCTGGTGCGCGATGCCGCTGCCCGCATGGAGGGTGGCTCAGGCCGGCGCCCTGGGTCCGATCCCGGCAGGGACAGGCGCATCGTTTTTCCGGCATGGTTGACGCATTGTCTTGTCGCAACTCGGCAGCGTCTTCGCATGCTCGTATGGGATATACCCTAGGACGATGCTGGAGGCATGCGCCGCGTCATGCCACAACGTGTTCGTGGACGGCGTCTTGTCGTTGCCGAAGATCCAGTATCCGGTCTGCGATGGCGAATCCACTGTCACGCGAATGCTTGAACCGGCGCGGAACACATGCGCGAATTTCTGGATCTCCACCCGCATCAACTGGGGCTGGCCGGCGACCAGTGGCACATCCTTGTCCCGTGTGTAGGCCCCCCAGGGACGCAGCGCCGTGGAGCGGCTCTCATCGAGCGCACGCTTGGAGGCACGCAGCCAGCCGCGCTGCACGAACATCTCCTGCCCGTCCGGCCGCACCTCGGACACGGTGACCTGGATGTCGGTATTGGCGGCCGTGGCGCTGAGCCACAGGTCGGCCGAGCCTTCGCCATAGAAGCTCAGGTCCTGCGGCAGGGCCGCCGTGGTGAAGACCAGCTGGCCATCCTTTTCCGAAGCGGGCACGGCGGGCCAGCCTTCGGCCGCCGGGTTGTTCACCTGCGGACTCAGGGCCGGATAGCGGTAGCTGGACGAAGCCGTGCCTGAGGCGGGTGCGCTGTCGCCCAGCGCCTGGCCGGGCTGCATCCACAGGCGCAGGGGCTTGACCTGGACAGGCAGCCGGTCAAACCGTGCCTCGCCCGTGGGCATGAGCTTGGCGCCGCCATTGGGGGCCTTGGCGTCCGTGGTCTGCATCTCCTGCAGCAGGCGCACGCGCGGCTCCTTGTCGAAGCCGTTGTCCTCGCCCTTGACGAAGCGCGCCAGGAAGCGCTTCAGCGTCTGGTCGATATGGTCCGAGGTGATGTTCGTGTGGTGGTCGCCGTTGGAGCTGACCAACCACATCCTGTCGGGCGCAATGGTGTCCTCGTAGTAGCCCGAGCGCGGGCCGATCTGCTCGTCCTGCCAGGACTGCGTGCCCAGCGTGGGGATATTGATCTTGCCGCTTTGCAGCATGGCGCTGCGCTCCAGGTACAGGCCATCGGCATAGGGGTTGTCCAGCCACTTGATCAGGTCCAGCTCGGGCCGCTTGATCTTCTCGATGTTGTCGGCCACGGTCTTGGCGCATTCCGTGTCGCCACCGTTCTTCACCGCCAGGTCGGCAGCCGTGCGCCAGATGCGCGGGAAGCCGTTCCACCACTGCGCCGGAAAGCCGATGTTGGCAATGCCGCCCGGATAGCCCACGTCTCGGTAGGGATCGCCCACATTCTTGCTGGGCGTGATCGCCAGCAGTCCCTTGGGCCGGTGCGCAGCCACCCACAGCTGGTTGTAGCCCGAGTACGAGTAGCCGATCATGCCGATGCGGCCATTGGACCACGCCTGCCGCCCGGCCCATTCGATGGCAAAGGCACCGGCCGCACCTACGCTGGCGTCAAACACCTTGTCATCCCCCGTGGAGCAGCCCGTGCCCGGCACGTTCAGCCCCATGACCGCATAGCCTTCCTTGGTCCAGGGACTGCTGATGTTGGGGTACGAGCCCGAGATATAGCCGTCGTACTCGACCAGCAGCGGGAACGGGCCCTGCCCCTCGGGCAGCAGCAGCGAGTAGCGCATCCTGCTGCCGTCCGGCAGGGTGATGTAGCCCGATTGCTGGCCCGGCCCCATGGGCGCGGGCATGCCCGACGATCCCCCTCCGCAGGCGGCCAGGCCCACGGCGGCGGCCGCAATGGCCCCCGCCAGCGGCCAGCGCCAGGCATGTGTGAAAACGGTCTTGACTGTCATGGGTACTTGTCTCCTTCGTTGTTGTTGGCTGTCTCTCGGGGCTTGCCTCAGCAAGCCCCTGCTCGCTCATCTACTCGCTCACCTGCCCGCTCAACGGCTCTCTCACTGCAGCCGGATACTGGTCGCGCCCGGCTCGGCGTCGAAGATCAGGCTGGACGGCCAGGGCTTCCATGTCTGGCCCAGGGCCGCGTTCTGCGGATTGCCCGTCTGCATGAAGGCCTTGAGGCTGGCCATCATGGCGTTCGACAGCGCCAGCCGGCCCGGGGCATTCGCCGTGCTGTTGGTCACGCGGGAGAACACGGACGGCCCGAAGTTACCGAAGAGAAAGGGCAGATCGAAGGCATGGGCCGCGCCGTAGACCGTGTTCCAGGGCGCGGGCTGGCGCGCCCAGTCGAAGCGGTAGCTCCAGACCTCGGCCTGCCGGGTGCGCAGCGTATTGAGCAACTGGTCGCGGCTGGGATCGGCGAACAGATGGGTCAGCTGCGCCATGCGGGCGTTGTAGCCGGTGACCGGCGTATCGACGGGCAGGTAGGCGGCATCGATGATGTCGGCCAGGCCCGGCGCGTTGGGCGACTGCGCATCGAAGGACTGCATCATGCGAAAGCGCGCCACATCATCGATCCTGAAGCCCGGCTTGCCGCCCAGCGCAGCCAGCAGGGGCGCGAACAGCTTGCCCTCCTCGGCCGTGTAGCCGGCCATCACGGGCATGCGGTTGTATTGGCCCGCAGCCAGCGCAGCCATGGGATCGGTGGGCAGCAGCAGGCCGTCGGGAATCGGTCCCGCGCCCGTCAGGCCCTTGGCCACCAGGGTCTGCAGCAGCACGCGCGCATCCTTCCCGCGCAGGTAGGCCGCAATCTGCGCCGGTGTCCAGCCGGCAGCCACCGTGGCCGCAGCCGCCACATCGGCAGCCAGCCCATCGGCCACCATCAGATGGGCCAGCAGCAGCGCGGACTGGGTGGCGTAGGCCGAAGCCGGCTTGAGCGTGGCCAGCACGCCGGCCGGCAGGTTGGATGGAAGCGACAGCCCGCCGCTGATGGGCACCAGCTTGTGGAACAGGCCACGCGCCGACTCGGCCGCCAGCAGCGCCAGCACATTGGTGGCACCTGCCGACTGGCCCATGAGCGTGACATTGCCCGGATCGCCGCCAAAGCCCGCGATATTGCGCTGCACAAAGCGCAGCGCCTGCAGGTTGTCCAGCAGCGCGAAGTTGCCCGTGGCCGGCGCGCCGGCCTGCATCTGCGGCATGTGCATGTAGCCCAGGATGTCCAGCCGGTAGTTGGCCGTCACCACCACGGCATTGGCGGCGCGTGCCAGGGCCGCGCCGTCATACAGCGGATCGGCCGTATAGCCCGAGATGGCGCTGCCGCCGTGGATGAACACCAGCACCGGCAGCTTCTCGGCACCGCTGGCCGGGCGCCAGATGTTGAGCGTCAGGCAGTCCTCGCTGCCCACGGGCTGGCCCAGGGTGGAGGCAATGGTGTCGTCGAAGCGGTTGTTGGCTCCCGGGCCGTACATGCGCCCGATCTGCAGGCAGGCATTGCCGAACTGGCGCGCCTCGCGCACGCCCTCCCAGGCCTTGGGTTCGGCCGGCGGCTGCCAGCGCAGCGCGCCCACGGGCGCCTGGGCAAAGGGCACGCCCTTCCAGTAATAGGTGCCCGTGGCGGCGCCATCGTCCACGCCGCGCAAGGGGCCGTAGGCCGTCTCGCGCAGTTCGGGACCTCCGCCGCCCGAGCCGCCGCAGGCCGCGAGCCACAAAGCCATTGAAGCCACGGCCAGGCGTATGCCGCCAGCCATCCACCGCTGTCCTGTGCGCATGCTTGTCTCCTGAATGGTTTTTGGGGTTTCCCGTATGGGCCGCGCCGGGCCCATGGGTCACACTGCGCAGTCGTTCGCCGCGCTGCAAAAATTCTAGGAACAGCGCGGCAAAACGCCGCTATCGCAACCACGCCAAAACAGTGACTTCAGAACGCAAACAGCGCCCCGAATGGCCCAGGAAAACCCGGTCATGACAACGCAGCGCAGCAGCTCCGCCGCCTGGGTGCGCGGCATCCTGGACATGATGGCCACCGAAGGGCTGGCCCCGCAAAGCCTGTGCGCCGCAGCCGATATCGACCTTGCCGCACTGCAGCATTCGCAGACCCGTACCGATGTGGACCGAGTGAGCCGGCTCTGGGAGCTGGCGGTGGCCCAGTCCGCCAATCCCACGCTGGGGCTGGACCGGCAACTGGCCGCGCGCCACGGCAACATCGATCTGGTCGGCTACTCGCTAGCTTCGGGCCCGCACCTGCTGGCCGGCTTCCGCGACCTGGAACGCCACATGGCCGTGATCTCGGACGCAACGTCTTTCACGCTGGAGCGCGATGCGCGCGGCTACTGGTTGTCCATACATCACATCGGCGCCACACGGCCCGTGCCGCGCCAGCGCGTGGAGTTCGCCGTGCTCACGCTGCTGGTGCTGTGCAACTGGCTGACGCGGCGCGATGTCTGGCCGCTGGCCGTGGAATTCATGGCCGAGGCGCCCGCCCCCTCGCACGAGGCCGCCTACCGCGCGGCCTTCGGCCTGCTGCCGCGCTTCGGCGAGGACGCGAACCGCTTCCTGCTGTCCGAGGCCGACCTGCTCGCCCCCATTCCCACACACAACCCCGAACTGCTGGCACTGCACGAAAAGCTGGTCGAAACCGAACTCGACCACCTGGGCCAGGCCGGCGTGGGCGCGCGCGTGCGCCACGAGATCGCGCGCCTGCTGCCCCAGGGCGAGCCGCGCCGCGAAGACGTGGCCAGCCTGCTGGGCCTGACCGACCGCACCTTGCAGCGCCGCCTGCAGGCCGAAGACACCAGCTACCAGCAACTGCTGGACGAAACCCGGCGCGAGCTGGCCCTGCAGTACCTGGGCGAGCCGCGCCGCAGCCTGGCCGAGGTGGCCGACCTGCTGGGCTTTGTGGACCAGAGCAACCTCTTTCGCGCCTGCCGCCGCTGGTTCGGCATGCCGCCGGGCCAGTACCGGCAGCAACTGCGTGCGTGAATGAATGGGGTGAATGCGCGCATGAACCTTGCGCCCCACGGGGCATAGGCGCTGGGGGACAATTCCCGCATGAACCTGCATGCTGCCGCCGAAGGCCAGGCTCCGGCGACCTCCCCACGCCCTCCCATCTCCTGGCAAGACGGCTTCGCCGCCCTGGGCCCGGACTTCTTCACCCATCTGCGCCCCACGCCGCTGCCCGAGCCGCACTGGATTGCCACCAGCACCGGCACCGCCGAGCTGATGGGCCTGGACCCGCAGTGGCTGGCCTCCGATGAGGCCCTGCAGGCGCTCACCGGCAATGCCGTGCTGCCCGGCAGCCATCCGCTGGCCAGCGTCTACAGCGGCCACCAGTTCGGCGTCTGGGCCGGCCAGCTTGGCGACGGCCGTGCCATCTTGCTGGGTGAGACCGCCTCGGGCCAGGAAATCCAGCTCAAGGGCGCGGGCCGCACGCCCTACTCGCGCATGGGCGACGGGCGCGCCGTTCTGCGCTCGTCCATCCGCGAGTTCCTGTGCAGCGAGGCCATGCACGCCCTGAGCATTCCCACCACGCGCGCGCTGAGCCTCACCGGATCGCCCGCCCCCATTCGCCGCGAAGAGATCGAGACCGCCGCCGTGGTGGCGCGCGTGGCGCCCAGCTTCATACGCTTCGGCCATTTCGAGCACTTTGCGGCGCGTGACCAGATAGCGCCTCTGCGCCAGCTGGCCGACTACGTGATCGACCGCTACTACCCCGAATGCCGCACAGCCGAGGCACTGGCCGGCAACGCCTACGCCAACTTCCTGCAGGCCGTGAGCGAGCGCACGGCGCGGCTGCTGGCGCACTGGCAGGCCGTGGGCTTTTGTCATGGCGTGATGAACACCGACAACATGAGCATCCTGGGCCTGACCATCGACTACGGTCCCTTCCAGTTCCTCGATGCCTTCAACCCCGGCCACATCTGCAACCACAGTGACACCCAGGGCCGCTACGCCTTCAACCGCCAGCCCCAGGTGGCCTACTGGAACCTGTACTGCCTGGGCCAGGCCCTGCTGCCGCTGATCGGCGAAGAGGAACTGACCATTGCAGCGCTGGAGTCGTACAAGCAGGTGTTTCCGCAGGCCTATGGCGCCCTCATGCTGCGCAAGCTGGGCCTGCCCGAAGATGCTCCAGGCACGCCGCCCGCCGAGGGGCGCTTTGCCGCCCTGGTGAACCCGCTGCTGCAGCTCATGGCCGACAACGCGGTGGACTACACCATCTTCTTCAGCCGCCTGACCGATGCGGTGGCTGGGGGTGCCGGTGCCGGTGCCGGTGCCGGCACGGACCTCGACCTCGAGCCCGTGCGCGACCTGGTGCTGGACCGCGAGGCCTTCGACCGCTGGGCAGCCCTGTACGCGCGGCACCTGGCAGGCACGGACGCCGCGGCAGCCGCCGCTTTGATGCAAGAATCGAATCCGCGCTTCGTGCTGCGCAACCACCTGGGAGAGATGACCATCCGCGCCGCAAAGGCCGGTGACTTCGCTCCCGTGCGCCAATTGCTGGCCGTGCTGCAGACTCCGTTCGACCCCCACGCCGAGCATGCCGAATGGGCAGGCTTCCCGCCCGACTGGGCTTCCTCCATCGAGATCAGCTGTTCATCATGAGCTTTCCCATCCACAAGACCGAACAGGAATGGCAGGCCGAGCTGCAGGCCAAGGGCGCCGAACCTGCCGCCTTCCAGGTGACACGCCATGCAGCCACCGAGCGCCCGTTCACCGGCCGCTATGAGCAGTTCTGGGCCGATGGCAGCTACCACTGCATCTGCTGCGGCAGCAAGCTGTTCGACTCCGACACCAAGTTCGACGCCGGCTGCGGCTGGCCCAGCTTCGACCGCGCCATCCCGGGCGCCATCACCGAAATCGTGGACCGCAGCCACGGCATGGTGCGCACCGAAACCGTCTGCAGCCAGTGCGGCGCCCACCTGGGGCATGTGTTCCCCGATGGCCCGTCCGACACAGGGCTGCGCTACTGCATGAATTCCGCATCGTTGGAATTCGAGCCGCCCAAGGCCTAGGCTCCAGGCCCGCAAAAACCCCAGGCCACGCGGCCCTGCACCGATGCCGGGCCGCGCCGGCTGCGCCACAATGCGCCTGCCAAGCTCAGGTCCCATGCCTGACTCCAAGCCCATCGAAACCTTCCAATGAAGTTACTGATCGACTTTTTCCCCATCATCCTGTTCTTCGTCGCC
Source organism: Delftia sp. JD2 (assembly GCF_001682645.1). NCBI lineage: Bacteria > Pseudomonadati > Pseudomonadota > Betaproteobacteria > Burkholderiales > Comamonadaceae > Delftia > Delftia sp. JD2. Next base: position 42,015 of record NZ_LFJT01000027.1, on the reverse strand, counting down.
TTCAAGGTCTGGGGCATCTACACGGCAACGGCCGTGGCCATCGTCGCCACCATTGCCCAGATCGCCTATCTGCGCGTGCGCCACGGCAAGGTCGAGCCCATGCAATGGGTGAGCCTGGGCGTGATCGTGCTGTTCGGCGGCGCCACCTTGCTGGCCCACAACGACACCTTCATCAAGTGGAAGCCCACCGTGCTGTACTGGCTCATGGGCAGCGCCCTGTTGATAGGCCAGCTGGTGTTCCGCAAGAACCTGCTGCGCTCGGTCATGGGCGCGCAGCTGCAACTGCCCGACAACGCATGGCGCACCCTGAACTGGAGCTGGGCGGCGTTCTTCGCGGTCATGGGCGCGCTCAACCTGGTCATCGCCTACCGCTTCGACACCGACACCTGGGTCAACTTCAAGCTGTTCGGCGGCATGGGGCTGATGCTGGTCTTCGTGATCGGCCAGGCCATCTACATGAGCCGCTTCATGCAGGAAGACAAGGGCGAGGCAGCAGCCGCCACGCCCGACGCCCTGCCCCCGTCTGGCGTGCAGCAGGACAAGCAGCCATGAGCGCGCCCGCCCATCCGCTGCCCATCACCGCCGAAGCCATGCAGGCCGTGCTGCGCGAGCGCCTCGCCCCCGATCACCTGGAAGTGATCGACGAGAGCCACCAGCACGCCGGCCATGTGGGCGCCAACGGCACCGGCTTCGGCACGCATTTCCGCGTGCGCATTGCGTCACCTTTGTTTCAAGGCAAGCCACGCGTGGCACGCCATCGCCTTGTGTATGATGCGCTGCAAGAATTCATTGACCAGGGCGCACACGCCATCGCCATCGAGGTTCTTTGAACTTTTACAGGCTCCGACGATTCGGAGCCTGTTGCGTATCCGCGCTATAGAATCAATTTTTCCTTCATATCTGGAATTCGCATGAAAAAACAGCTTCTGACCAGCCTGGTGACTGCCGCCGTGCTGAGCACCGCGGCCCTGTCCGCCTCGGCCCAGAACATCGCCGTCGTCAACGGCAAGGCTGTGCCCAAGGCACGCGCCGAAGCGCTCAAGCAACAGATCGAGCAAAGCGGCCGCCCCGTGACGCCCGAGCTGGAAGGGCAGATCAAGGAAGAAGTCATCGCCCGCGAGATCTTCATGCAGGAAGCCAACAAGCGCAGCCTGGCCAACAGCGAAGCCTACAAGCAGCAGATGGAACTGGCCCGCCAGACCATCCTGATCCGCGCGCTGTTCGAGGACTTCCAGAAGAAGAACCCCGTGACCGACGCCGAAGCCAAGGCCGAGTACGACAAGGCCGTCGCTGCCAACAGCGGCAAGGAATACAAGGCCAGCCACATCCTGGTCGAGTCGGAAGACCGCGCCAAGGCCATCATTGCCGAGATCAAGGCCGGCAAGAAGTTTGAAGACATCGCCAAGAAGGAGTCCAAGGACCCCGGATCCGGCGCCCGTGGCGGTGACCTCGACTGGGCCAACCCCGGCAACTACGTGCCCGAGTTCTCCGAAGCCCTGATCAAGCTCGAAAAGGGTGGCATGACCCAGGAGCCGGTCAAGACCCAGTTCGGCTACCACATCATCCGCCTGGACGACGCACGTCAGGCCGAACTGCCCAAGTTCGAGGAAGTCAAGCCCCAGATCGTGCAGCAGCTGCAACAGCAAAAGCTGGCGCAATTCCAGGAATCGCTGCGCGAAAAGGCCAAGATCCAGTAAGATGCGTACGAGTCGGCGGTTTTTGCCGCCGGCCTGACCATCACCAGCCCGCCTTGTGCGGGCTCTTTTTTTGTCCGACGACTCCATTAAAAACAAAAGCTGCCCTCTGGGGGCAGCTTGCACGCATTGTTACCTGCGGCCGACACGCTGAGCGTCGGGCCCCGGCAATCCGGCACTTCAGAACTGATAGGTTGCCGTTACCCTGGCCGTACGGCCTTCGCCGTATTCAACGGCCGAGGAGCGCGACTGCTCGCCCAGGCGCTGGCGCACGCCGGCCACATAGGCCTTGTTGCCGATGTTTTCGAGATTGAGCCTGAGCTTCCATTGCCGGTTGAGTTCATAGCCGACCATGGCGCTGTGCACCCAATAGGCAGAGAGTTTCCCATCGCCTGCCGAGGTGACATTGCGCGTGCCCACGAAGCGCACCCCATAGCCCACCGTCCAGCCTTGGGGCAATGCATAGGTGGTCCACAGGTTCAGCGAATGGCGCGGCGTATTGCCCAGCGCCTGGCCCACACGCGCAGGCTCGCTCAATGACTTGAGGGTCTTGCTGGCCATGAAGGTGTAGTTGGCGAAGACATCCCATTGCGGCGTCACCTTGCCTGCGGCACCAAGCTCCAGCCCGCGCACGCGCTGCTCTCCGGCCAGCAGATAGCTGCCATCGGCCATCTGCTCTCGGGCATTGGTCTTGTCCACCTGGAACAGGGCGCCGGTCAGCGCCAGCTGGCGGTCCAGCACATCCCACTTGGTTCCCAGTTCCAGGCTGGTGTTCTTCTCGGGTGCCAGCGAGGCCGTGGCCGCATCCAGGCCCGAGCCCGTGGAGACCAGGAATTCGGCGGAAGGGTTGAAGGCCGTGCCGTAGGCCAGGTAGATGCGGCCGTTGTCGGCGGGCTTGAAGCTCAGGGCCGTGCGGCCGCTGAGCCGGCCGTCGGAGCTGTCCACCGAGGTGCGCACGCCAGCGGCCGTTGTGGCGTTGGAGCGCCCATCGATCCAGTCATAGCGCAGGCCCAGGTTCAGATCCCAGCGTGGACCCAGCGCAATGGAGTCGGTGGCATACAGCGCGCGGGTGTTCAGGCTGGTCTCGTTCCTTCCGCTGTTTTGCAAGTCCGTCGTGCCCGTCCAGTATCCGGGCGGACGGGCCAGCGGATAGCCGCCGGCCGGGAACTGCCGGTTGATGTTGTAGGAAGAGGTGGTGCGGTCATAGGTCTCGCGCGCGATCTCAAAGCCCGTGATCAGCGTATGCCCCAGCACGCCTGTGTCGAAGCGCTGTGTCAGGTTGGTCTGGTTGATCCACAGGGTGGTGGCCGCATCGCGGCCATAGGCCTGGGGCCCTGCGGGCCGGTAGTAGCCAGGCTGCATGCCCCGGAGATCGACATGCGAGGCAGAGATCACGGTATCGCGGCTCAGCCGCGAGTAGCGCGAGAGGTTCTGCAGCTTGGCGCCCGAGGCGAAGTCATGCTCGATCTTCGCGGTCAGGGCATCCTGGCTGATCTTTTCGCGGTCAAGGTTGCGCCAGCCGAAATAGGCATTGCGCGAGACGCCATCGAGCATCTTGCCGCGAAAGGCCGGCACGCCAAAGTCGGGAAGATTGTCATCGTTCTGGTGGAAGAAGCTGAGAGTCACGCGCGTGGGCGAATTCAATCCCAGAGCCAGCGAGGGCGCCACACCCCAGCGCCGCTTGAAGATGGTGTCGCGCCCGGCCACGTCGCTGTCATGGCCCATGAGGTTCAGGCGCATGGCGGCCTTGCCGCCAGCCAGCACCCGGTTGGTGTCGAGCGTGAGGCGCCGGTAGCTGGCCGTGCCCAGGCCTGCGTCGGCCTCGGTGAAGTCATGGGCCTTGGGCTGCTTGCTGATCATGTTGATGCTGCCGCCCGAGGTGCCTGCCCCGCCAAAGACCGAGTTCGGGCCCTTGATGACTTCGACAGACCCCGTGTTGAAGAGGTCGCTGCGGTTGTTCTGCCCACTGTCGCGCAGCCCGTCGATCTGCAGGTTGGCGTTGGCGCTGAAGCCGCGGATGTTGATGCTGTCGCCCGAGCCCGCACCGCCCTCGCCCGCATTGAAGGTGATGCCCGACACATTGGACAGCGCCTGCTGCAGGCTCAGGGCGTTCTGTTCCTGGAGCACCTGCCCCGGCACCACCGTAATGGTCTGGGGCACGTCCAGCAGCGGCTTGGCGTACTTGACCGATTCGGATGCCTCGGTGCGCGAGCCGGTGGTGCGCGGTCCCGAAACGGTGACCGGCGCCAGCTGGACCTGGCGATCCTCAGGGGGCACCTCCTGCGCGTATGCGGGCGTGACCAGCGCCGCAGCGAAGACCGAATAAAGGCATGACTGGGGGCCGGAGACGAAAGGTCGGGAACGGCAATCTGAAGTGCGCATGGCAAGGGCCTTTGTTGAAAATGGAAATCATTTGCAACAAGACCTTTCCCAAGCAATCAGATCCGTCTGATTCTGGTGTTCAGACCTCGATTTCAGTCGTTTTCGCTTGCGCCGATCAGCGCGCTCCCGCCTCCTGCAGCAGCCGCTCCACCTCATGCTGGCTGCGCTGGCGGGCGTGGGCCAGGGCCGTGACGCCGTCCTTGTCGGGCAGGCTGAGGTCCGCCTTCGCCGTGATCAGCTGGCGCACGATGTCCTGGTAGCGCGGGCCACCATCGCCCAGCAAAACGGCTTCGAGCAGGCAGGTCCAGCCCAGCCGGTTCACATGGTCGGCCCGCACACCGGCAGCCAGCAAGGCCTGCACGGTATCGACGTGGCCGCGCTCGCAGGCGGGGATCAGCGCCGTGCCGCCATAGCGGTTGACGCTTTGCAGGTCCGCACCATAGGACAGTGTCATGCGCAGGATTTCCAGCCGGCCCAGGGCACCGGCCAGCAGATAGGCGCTGTCCTGCAGGTCGTTCTTGAGATTGGGATTGGCCCCGTGGACCAGCAAGGAGCGCGCGACCTCGACATGGTTGCCGCGCACGGCCAGCAGCAGCGGAGTGTTGCCCTGCGGATCACGCACATCCACCGGCGCGCCGCGCTTGAGCCAGTCGCGCACCTGCAGCGCTTCGCCCGCCTGGGCGGCCGCCAGCAGCGCGGGGCCGAATTCGGGGCGGTTCACCACACCCTCCTGCGCCTTGGCCGCGTCGCGGCCCTCGGCGGCTGCGGCAACGGCCTGGGCCTCCTGCGCCTGGACATCCGCCAGTCCTGCCGCAAGGCAGGCCGTCAGAATCGCCGCGTGCCGGCCCTGCGCGCCGGATCGGGAAACAGCATGGTGCATACAAGCCCTCCTGGAAAACACTGTGGTGCGGCAAGCGTACGGCAAGCCCGGGCCGTTGCACGCGGACCCGGGGTGCCGCCCGTCAGTTTCATTCAGGAACTATAGCGGCATCGCCTGATCCCACGCGCTTTCCCTGGGCTCGGCCCGCGCTGGAAAGTCTCCGCGCGCCAGCCGACCTCGAACGAAAGGAGACCCGTTCCCGTGCCTTGCAATCAACGCCGTGCCGCCCGCTGGCTGGCCGCAGCCGCCACCGCCCTCGCCGTCCTCACCACCACCCTGGCTCCGGCCGTCGCCCATGCGCGCGAGTTCGTCAGCGTCAAGGGCGCCAGCGTCAATGTGCGGCAGCAGCCCACCACGCGCTCGGCCACGCTGTGGGAACTGGGCAAGGGCTATCCGCTGCAGGTGGTGCAGCGCAAAGGCCAGTGGCTGCGCGTCAGGGACAACGAGAGCACGCTGGGCTGGGTGCATGCGCCGCTGACCGGCAAGACCCCGCACATGGTGGTGACCGGGCGCACCGCCAATCTGCGCGCAGGCCCGGGCCAGAAACACCGCGTGGTGGGCAAGCTGGCTGAGCTGGAGGTGGTGCGCACGCTCAAGAAGCAGGGCTCCTGGGCCCATGTCCAGCGCGACAACGGCCAAAAGGGCTGGGTGGCGCGCAGCCTGACCTGGGGCTGGTGACCTGGGCTGATTACCTGGACGTCTGGCTGGACGTTCAGCCGTTGACCACAACCTGCGCGCGCGGCGCATAGCCGTGGTTCAGCGGGCCATGGCCGGCGCCCGTGAACACATCGGCACCGGCCGCAATCGCGCCCAGGATGTAATCGCGCGCCTGGGCCACGGCCGCCTCCAGCGGAAGGCCCAGCGCCAGGTGAGAGGCAATCGCCGAAGACAGCGTGCAGCCCGTGCCGTGCCCGTTGTGCGTGGCAATGCGCTGCGACTGCAGGCGCAGCCGCTGGCCGTTGCCATGGCCCAGCAGGTCCACCACCAGATCGCCCGACAAGTGCCCGCCCTTGAGCAAGGCGGCCGGCGCGCCCAGCGCCAGGAGTTCCTGCACGGCGCCGTCCAGTGCATCTATGCCATCAATGGAGTGGCCCAGCAGCAGCGCCGCCTCGTCCAGATTGGGCGTGACCACGGTGGCCAGGGGGAACAGTTCGTGCACCAGCACGGAGGCGGTTTCCGGCGCGATCAGCCGGTCGCCGCTGGTGGCCACCATCACGGGGTCCAGCACCACGTTGCGCAGCTGGTGGCGGCGGATGGCATCGGCCACCACCTGCACCACCTCGGGCGTGGCCAGCATGCCGATCTTGACTGCGTCGGCGCCGATGTCCTCGACCACGGCGTCGATCTGCCCGCGCAGTATGTCCACGGGAATGCCGTGGATGCCGCTGACGCCCAGCGTGTTCTGCACGGTGATGGCCGTGATGGCCGTCATGCCGTAGCAGCCCAGGGCGCTGCAGGTCTTGAGGTCGGCCTGTATGCCGGCGCCGCCGCCGCTGTCGGAGCCCGCGATGATGAGCACGCGGGCATAGCGCTTGCGCGCGGCGGGAGCCGGTTCGGGGGATGCGGCGGTCGAAGGGGAGTGGTCGGCAGTCATGGGCGAAAATTATCACCCATGCGCATGGTCAATACCGGCAGCTGCGGGATGTGCTGTAATGCCTGCTGACGGACGAAACAGGGGTGTCCCGTCGGTGAAACAGGGCCTGGCCCGCCTCGCCGATGCGTGACTGAGAAACACCCTGGGGCCCCGGGGCGACCAGCCCCCTGCCGCACAAGCCTGCACCACAGGCACCTTGCCGCGCAGCGCCCCTGCACCCGATCCAGGTCATGCTGGCGTGGGGAGTTTCAATCAATCGGGGTGGTACGCCGCGTTTTGTCCAGCACATGCCCTGTGCGCGGACAGCCGGCCGGCAGTCCCACGGGCATGGGCGCACTTGACCACCAGATGCACATGTCCGTTCTACAAGCTTCTTCCCGCATCGCCATTCTGGGCGGCGGCCTCATGGGCCGGCTGCTGGCATTGGCGCTGGCCCGTCGCGGCCACGGCATTGCCGTATATGACGCCCACGGCCCCGAAGGCGATGGCGCCGCGGCCCGCGTGGCAGCCGCCATGCTCGCGCCCCTGGCCGAATCGGCCATCACCGAGCCCGGCGTGGTGCGCATGGGCCAGCACGGCCTGACGCGCTGGCCCGAACTGCTGGCCCAGCTCGATGCGCCCGTGTTCTTCCAGCAAAACGGCACCCTTATCCTCTGGCACCGCCAGGACGCGGGCGATGCCCAGCGCTTCTTCGGCCTGCTGGAGAAAAACCGCCGCATCAACCCCAGCCTTCCCGCGCTGCAGCCGCTGGCCGACCAGGCCCTGCACGACTGCGAGCCTGCGCTTGAACGGCGCTTTGCCCAGGCCATGTACCTGCAGGGCGAGGGCCAATTGGACAACCGCCAGCTGCTGGCCTCACTCCACGCCACGCTGACCCGCCTGGGCGTGGAGCAGCACTGGAACCAGCCGCGCGAGCTGGCCGACTTCCAACCCGGCACGCCGGGCCAGCCTGACTGGGTGCTGGACTGCCGGGGCCTGGGCGCACGCGGCCAGTGGCCTGCGCTGCGCGGCGTGCGCGGCGAGGTGGTGCGCATCCACGCGCCCGAGGTCACGCTGCAGCGGCCCACGCGCCTGATCCATCCGCGCTATCCGATCTACATTGCGCCCAAGGAGGACCACCTCTTCGTCATCGGCGCCACCGAGATCGAGTCCGACGACATGTCGCCGGCCAGCGTGCGCTCCACGCTGGAGCTGCTGAGCGCCGCCTACACCGTGCATCCGGGTTTTGCCGAGGGCCGCATCGTCGAGATCGCCACCCAGTGCCGCCCCACCCTGCCCGACAATCTGCCGGCCGTGCGCTGGAGCGCGCCGCGCGTGATGGAGGTCAACGGCCTGTACCGCCATGGCTTCATGATCGCGCCGGCCATGCTGGACGTGGTGCTGGAGCTGCTCGACAGCGGCGATTCCGAACTGGCCCGCCGCTTCGATGTCGCCGTCGAGCATGCGCCATCGCAGCACAAGGCAGCCGCCTGAACGGCACGCACGGCACTTTCACGCACAACAGACCGGACATGCATGCAGGGCCGACAAGACCGGCCCTGCCTAAGATCGAATAAGCCCCCCGTACCCGCCTTTCGTTTCCCCTCAGCCGCCATGAACATCACCATCAACCAGCAAGCGACCGAACTGAGCGACGGAGCCACCGTGGCCGACGCGCTGGCCCAGCTTGCGCCGCGCCCGCCCTTTGCCGTGGCCATCAACACCGTCTTCGTACCCAAGGCCCGCTATGCCGAGCAGGCGCTGAACGACGGCGACCGCCTCGAAGTGATCTCGCCGGTGACCGGCGGCTGATGCCCCATCCGACTCTCCCATTGCCTCACGCCATGACGACTTCCGCCCCTTCCTCCGACGACAGCCTGGTCCTGTACGGCCAGCGCTTTGACAGCCGCCTGCTGCTGGGCACCTCCCGCTACCCCTCGCCCGCCGTGCTCGAAGCCGCCGTGCAGCGCGCGCGCCCTGCCATGGTCACGGCCTCGCTGCGCCGCCAGGGCAGCAATGCCGCCGAGACCGGTGCCAGCTTCTGGGAACTGCTCAGAAAGCTCAACGTGCCCGTGCTGCCCAACACCGCCGGCTGCATGACCGTGCAGGAAGCCGTGACCACGGCCCAGATGGCGCGCGAAGTCTTCGAGACGCCCTGGATCAAGCTGGAGCTGATCGGCGACGACTACACCCTGCAGCCCGACACGCTGAACCTGGTCGAGGCCGCCTCCATCCTCATCAAGGACGGCTTCCAGGTCCTGCCCTACACCACCGAGGACCTGGTGCTGTGCCAGCGCCTGGTGGATGTGGGCTGCCAGGCCGTCATGCCCTGGGCGGCGCCCATCGGCACGGGCCGCGGCCCCGTCAACCCCTATGCCATGCAGACGCTGCGCGAACGCCTGAAGGTGCCGCTGATCGTGGATGCGGGCCTGGGTCGGCCCTCGCATGCCTGCCAGGTCATGGAGTGGGGCTATGACGCCGTGCTGCTGAACACGGCCGTGGCCTTGTCCGAAGACCCGGTGGCCATGGCCGGCGCCTTTGCCGACGCCGTGAACGCCGGCCACGCCGCCCACCGCGCCGGCGCCATGGCCGAGCAATCGGCCGCCCAGCCCAGCACGCCCGTGCTGGGCACGCCGTTCTGGCACCACGGCTGAGGAGACCGGCCATGAGCAACGACTCGATCCAATCCTGGGCAGATGCCATCGTGCGCCTGCACGGCGCCACCTTCGCCCCTGAAGGCTCCGCCCTGCCCTCCCAGCCCGTGCCGCAGGCACAGCGCCAGGAGCCGGCCTATCTTGCGGCGCTGCAGGCCTGCAGCGCGCTGGGCTTCATCGCCATCGACGCCGAGACGCTGGCCTGCGCTTGGCAGGCGCAGACGCTGCGCAGGGGCCGCTTCGAGGCCACGCTATGGCCCGACGATCCGCGCGACTTCGGCCTGGAGGGCGCCGATCCCGCACTGGCCTTCCCGGAGTGCCCAAGGTCCCTGGGCCTGTACGGCGTGCTGCCCGATGCGCAATGGGTGGGCCGCATGGCCCGCGCCGGTGTGCCCACCGTGCAATTGCGCTTCAAGTCCGAGGACCGCGACGCCATCGCCCGCGAAGTGCGCGCCGCCGTGGCCGCCGTGGAAGGCACGGGCGCCCTGCTCTTCATCAACGACCACTGGCGCGAGGCCATCGATGCCGGCGCCTATGGCGTGCATGTGGGCCAGGAAGACCTGGATGCGCTGGCCGGTGCCGACCTGCAGGCCATCCACGCCTCGGGCCTGCGCCTGGGCGTGAGCACGCATGGCTATGCCGAAATGGTGCGCGCCCATGCGGTGCAGCCCAGCTACATCGCGCTGGGCGCCGTCTTTCCCACCACGCTCAAGAAAATGGCCACGGCTCCGCAGGGCCTGGCGCGCCTGGGCGCCTATGTGCGCCTGATGCAGCGCTATCCGCTGGTGGCCATCGGCGGAATCTCGGCCGACCAGTTCCCGGCCGTGCGCGCCACGGGCGTGGGCTCGGTGGCCGTGGTGCGGGCACTGGTCAATGCCGAGGATCCTGAAGCGGCGGCGCAGCAGTTGCTCGCAAGCATGCACGCTGCCGACTGAGGTACTGGCCAAGTGCCAAGGCAAAAAGGGAGCATGTCAGGCTGTGTAAAAAGTCTTCAGCTGTCCTAGTCGCGATGCCCTCCAGGAGTTAGCCTGGAGGGCATCGTTGTTTGTGGAGCAGCTCTACGGCCCGCCGCAGTGGAGAGAGCCGGCACAAGCCGCCGTGTTACCAGTAATGCTCGATGAGTTTGTCGCGCCAGATGCCCTTGTCCGCGTCATCGACGGCTGGATTGCCGCTTTACCCATGGCTTATCTGGGCTTTGCCAAGTCCATCCTCCAACGCATGGGCGCGCCGCCATATGACACTGCCGATCTGCTGCGGCTCTATCTCCAGGGCTATCTCAACGCGACACGTCCCTTTCGCTCTTTGAGGCGCGAGTGCCACCACAACGCCGAGTGCATGTGGCTGCTCGGTGCAGGCCGTCGCCTCAAGCAAAGCCATCGTCGGCCCGCGCCGGGCCTGGTACAAAAAGCCCAGTGCAATGCCCAGCAGATAGAGAGATACCTCGCCTTACTCGAAGAATCGGCCCGGCAGGAGACGTCAACGCCCGGGCAGGGCATTCGTGTGTGCAAGGCTTTGGCACAACTGCAGGCCAACAGCGAGGCAACTGCAGGCTAGGCAAAGGCCCTGGCCGCCAGTGGCAAGACCATGTACATCACCATCGAGTCCGATGCCCAGGTCATGCAAAGCCTCAACAGTGTGCCGGGCTACAACCTGCCGACCGCTGTGGAGGCCGAGAGCCACCTGATAGTGGCCCACGAGGGCTGTGCCGATGCCAACGATCAGAGGCAGATCCAGCCAATGGCCCAAGCCGCAAGCGATGTACTGCTAGCACCCTGCACCGCTGATGCGGGTTATGCCAATGCAGCGCAGATCACCGCACTGCAAGCCCAGGGCATACGGTGTTATGTGCCGGCCAAGCGCACGATCAACAACCAAACTGGAGGGCGCCGCAGCGGCCTGCCTCCTTGGAGTACGGATCGATGAGAGCTATCAGGCCTGCTCATGGCACCACTTGATCCATCGATTCCAAGCACTCACTCTTGTGTGTCCACTTGTTGGACTGCGGCTGGGCTAGGCTGATTTGCTTCATGGGTGATGAGTATGGTCGCCGTCGCTCAACGCAAGCACGTCTCGCATGGATTCTTGCAGACCCTCTTTAGCGTGCGCACTCCCTCGCATTCGAGAAACCAGGACGATGCCCAATAATCCTGAAATGACAGCATCTGAGCGCGCGCCTGCAATTCCTAGGAGAACTCTGATTTTCTAAAAAGGACTTGCCAAGCGATAGGCATGTGGAAAAAAATAAATCTCAGTTGCAAATCTCCAGGGATCCAGGATTTTGGTCCGACGCTCACTGTCATCCCGAGAATAGAGATTCTTACCGACGCAACAAATCTGCCCCTCATCATTTTGGGCGCCAAAGACGGCGTCTCCTTTTCGCTTAAGCGCCGTCAGCGGATGCTCGATTCTTCAGAAGCCTCGGAGTAACAAGCAACTCCAAACCGCATACTACCTGCAGGGAGAGGTCAAGTTTAATGAAAACGGAACATAGTATTCTCATCTGCCATTCGCCTGAGGAAGCGTTTCAGGTAAGCCTCAACGTTGCTAAATGGCCCGAAATTTTCCCTCCCTGCCTGGAAGCCAACGTCCTTTCGGAAACGGAGACGGAGCAGGCTATCGCGCTAACAGCCCTGGCCAACGGTCAAATCCTATCCTGGCAGTCGGTCCGGCAGATTGATCGCAAGCGTCGCTTAATCAAATTTCGCCAAAGCAAACCTTCACCCTTGGTCAAGTCGATGGTGGGCTCCTGGACCTTCGACCCGCTCCCCAAAGGCTGCAAGATTAGCCTGATGCATGAATTCGAGATCGCAGATCAGGTGAAAGGATTCGTTCCTGAAGTCGAGACCAAAGAACAAGCGATGCAATTCATGGAACGGAGTATCGAGGCAAACAGCAACCGCGAGCTATCTGCAATTGCAAAGCACTTGGATCAGAAAGCCTGGTATCACAGTTTCTCGGAGACCATGATTTTCCATGCCCCCAAAAACCTCATTCTAGACCTGATCTGGGACGCAGAAGAATGGCCGAACTTGCTGCCGCACTGTTCGAATATAAGAATGATTTATTCCGATAGCGTGAACCAAGAGTTTGTTATGACCGTAAATGTTACCAATGGGACTGAAGAGATTCGGAGCATTCGCAGGAAAGATGCCGACGCGATTTCATACTTCCAGCCCTCTCCCCCAGAGGTTCTCCTGGAACATCGTGGTTCGTGGACATTTTCGTCTGTGAACGAAGGCTCTGGGATAGCGGTCACCTCGTACCATGAGGTACTACTCAATCCTTCACTCTGGGCCGCGAAAGGATCGCGGAACGACGCCAAGCAAAAGGTCGAAACCGCGATCAATCTTAATAGTTTCGGCACTATGAAGGCCATCAAATCAAGGTTGGAAGACAGATCAAATGCGTAATGCAATAGTGACTGGCGGAAGCCGCGGCATTGGCTTATCGATAGCGCAGAGCCTCTTAAACGCAGGCTACAACGTTGCAATAGTCGGGCGTAGTCAGTCCAATCTCGATGCCGCCGTGAAACAGCTCTCTGGGACGGGTCGGGAGGTAATCGGAATACGATGCGATGTAACAGATTCCGATGAAATTACCCAAATGACATCGTCCGCTGTCGAAAAACTTGGTCCTATCAAGGTTCTCGTGAACTGCGCGGGTCGCAGCGGCGGCGGTGTGACGGAGAATATCGATAATGAGTTATGGCTATCTGTTATCAATACAAACCTGAATTCTGTTTTCTTCGTAACGAAAGAGGTTCTCAGGTCCAAGGCAATGGGCGCTGGCGGTGCCATTATCAATATTGCTTCAACAGGGGGCAAGCAAGGAGTTGTGCATGGTGCCCCCTATAGTGCTTCGAAGCATGGTGTTATTGGGTTCACCAAAGCACTTGGATTGGAGCTCGCGCGCAAAAGGGCAGACATCACCGTCAATGCAGTGTGCCCGGGCTTTGTCGAAACCGAGATGGCCGCGACGGTCCGTCAAAACTACGCGAAGCTCTGGAGCGTCACCCCCGAGGAAGCCAAGCGACGGATTGAGGAACGTGTGCCGCTCGGACGGTACATCGAACCCGGCGAGGTCGCCAGCATGGTTATCTACTTGGCATCCGACCAGGCGCGCGGGATCACGGCCCAGGCAATGAATGTCTGCGGCGGTCTTGGAAATTACTAATTCAAGAGGGTTTATGAAAAAGAAGCGTGTGGCCGTCACGGGCCTGGGTGTCATTGCACCCAACGGATGCAATGTTGAAGATTTCTGGACCGCAACGTGCAATGGCAGAAGTGGTGTGCGGCCAATCACGACTTTCGATGCTTCACCGTTCAAGGCCAAGGTGGCCGGGATCGTCGAGTACTTCGACGAGGAAGACTGCGAGGTCTCTGCCGCTTCTCAGGCTGGATATGATCGTTATGTCCTGTTCGCTCTGGCCGCTGCCTCGGAAGCAGTCAATATGGCCAAGCTCGATTTCGACAAACTTGATCCTCATCGTATCGGAGTTTGCGTTGCAACCGCTATCGGTGCGACGAAGTATCTGGAAGAAGAATTTCTGCACCTCACGGATGGCGGGCATGGTGACGTCGATGCGGAAAAGGCGTCACCAGTACTGCTGTCAGGCCTCGGCTTTCACGTCGCATCGACGGAGATCGCCCGTCGCTACGGCGCATCCGGACCGGTCTCGACATTGGCAACGGGCTGCACGGGCGGTATTGACGCTGTCGGCGAGGCGTTGGATATGATCCGGTCCGGCAATGCGGACATTGTCATCGCGGGAGCGTCAGATGCACCGATAACTCCTATCGCGCTCGGTGCTTTCGATATCATCGGCGCCGTCACCAATGATCGGAACGACAAGCCCGAATCCGCCTCCCGGCCATATGATGCATCGCGCAGCGGCTTTGTACTCGCCGAGGGCGCTGGAATATTCATTCTGGAAGACATGGAACACGCGATTGCTCGCGATGCACATATTTTCGCGGAAATTTCTGGTTTTGGGTCGACATGCAACGCCCATCATATGACAGACCTCAAACCTGATGGCGAGGATTTACATCGGGCCATGATTTTGAGTCTTGCCGATGCGGGGGTTGCTTTCTCAGAGATTTCGCATGTCAATGCTCACGGAAGTTCGACGCCACAGAATGACATCAACGAAACCAATGCGATCAAGCGAACCTTCGGAGACTATGCATATCGCATACCTGTTACCTCCATAAAGTCGATCGTAGGGCATGCTCTGGCGGCGGCCAATGCAATTGAGCTGGTCGCATCTATACAGTCGATTGTCCACCAAGAGGTTCCACCGACGCTCAATCTGCACCAGCCCGACCCAGCCTGCGACCTCGACTATGTACCCGGCAAGGGGCGGCCGGCGGTGCTGGGACATATTCTCAAGGACGCAAGTGGCTTCTCCGGAATTCATAGCGCCTTGATCATCTCGCAAATCGTCCCCTAACGCAGAGGATTGCATAACCATGGAGCGTAATGCTGTCATCACGGGCATTGGAGTCATCTTACCTGGCATACGAACCAAGGAAGATCTCTGGACATCCCAATCAAATTCCAGCATCTTTTTCAGGCAGGTCTCAAAAAATATCAGCGGAGCCAGCATCGACCCATCCGAATTCAAGGGAGAGATTTCAGGCCGAACGGCCATAAAGATCGACGTTTTCACAAGCTATGCTCTAATCGCAACTCAGTCAGCAATTGCAGATGCTGGGATAGATATAGAGATAATCGACAGGCAAAGAACTGGCGTGTTTGTCGGAAACTGTTTTGGCGGCTGGCAATTCACGGAACGCGAGTTGCGGAAACTATATCTCCAGGGGCCACGAGCTGTCAGCCCATTCCAAGCCACCAGCTGGTTTCCCACTGCACCTCAGGGACAAATCACCATCCTTCACGGTCTAAAGGGCATCAGTAAGACCTATATGGCTGATCGAATGAGTAGCCTCTTATCTGTAGCGGCAGCAGCAGCAAAGATCCGCTCAGGTATCCTGGATGTGGCAATCGCTGGTGGGACTGAAAGCACCAACACCGGTTTTATCTATGCCGGCCTCGACTTCGTTCCGTCAGCGCACGCGGTGGATGGCAGCAAACACGGGTTTCGAATTTCTGAGGGCTCGACATTCCTCGTGCTCGAAGAGGAGGAGGCAGCGCGACGGCGCGGTGCCCGAATCTATGCCCGCATAGGCGCTTTCTCACAGGCCAACAGCCCGAGCAAGGCGGACCGATACCCTACGGATGCCGATGCATTCCGCCGCACGATGCGTTCCGTGATCGGTAATCGTCAGCCGGAGATCGTGATCTCGGACGCAAGCGGTCTCGATTGCGTCGAGAACGCTGAACATGAGGCCATCGCCAACATCGCCTCGAAGTCGATTATTGCTCGCCCCAAAGAACGTATCGGCCACACCTTCGGTGCGGAAAGCGCAGTCGACATCGCGTTTGGCTGCCTTATGCTTGAAAAGCAGCAGCAATCTCCGCATATCATCGGTCAACCAGTCTCGATTGAACGTATTGTCATAAATGCCGCTGCCATGGGTGGCGGAGTCGCAAGCCTAATCATTGAGCATGGGAGCACATCATGAAAGATCATGTATCCATTGAAGCAATCGTGATTAATTCCTTGAAGGCCCTTGTCGAAAGCGAGGGGTTGAAAGTCGAGATCACGCGGACAAGTATTATGGCAGATGACCTTGGGGTTGACTCCACAGAGTTGGTTTTCATCCTCCTCGAAATCGAAAAGCAAACAGCTCAAGCGTTGAAAGACATTGACTACGGCCGGATTAGCACCGTTGGCGATCTGATTGATGCAGCCCAAGAGGCTGCCGGTGTATAGGTTTGACCAGCAACCTAGCTAGGCCCTGCGGCTTCTCGATTACAGCTGTTGCAGAAGGGAGCTCTGACCAGTGCCTTGTACGTTTAACTTCTATACGTCCGTCTCAGAGGTTGGCCTGACTGAATCCACATATCGGGCAGGACAACTGATCGCTATCTCCTCAAGTGCGAAATTGGAGCTGCAGGGCTACGCCCAGCCTAGCTATGAGGCGATGGTGATCAGCAGCCGTCGAAATAGCATTGCTCAGCCTGCAGCGCTCAACTTTCGGACCCAGATCATCAGGCGTGGATATGGCGGGCGGCCCATGGCCGATGCGCCCAGCATCTTGCTGGTGACTTTGTGCTTGATGCGAGCGGCCGATCAGAGCCAATTCCTGAACCAGTTCGACCGCGCTTTGTCATTCATTAAGGGAAAACCAGGATTTTTCACATCACGCCTTTTCCGCGAATGCGACGCCATCGACCTGATCAGGTTCGTCAACATAGCTCATTGGTCCGACCTGAATAGCTTTCAATGCGTTTTCCGCAATCCTGCGTTCCACAAGATCGTGAGTACGACCTTTCGCCCGACCAGCGAATTGATGTTGGCGGAAATTCCATCGACTTCGAAACACAAACTCCAATGATGCTTGCACGTATAGATATACTGACATCAGCTCAGATCGAGGAATGCTCCTCGCGTTGGCTTGAGCAGACCAATGAGGCTCTAAAAACCAGAAGCATAGATGCCGCTTGCCTTCTGAAAGTATTTAGACGCGTCAATCTTCCGGGGTACGCAGCAGTCAGCATCGCAATTATTAATGAACCGCCTGACGACATGGCATTCAATTCTGTTGACCAGGGGCTAGGAGCTGCAAATCTGTTCAGGCCCGTCGACCGCTGCCACGGACCTTGCTTTGTCGGCGACGTCCGTGAGCGAATGATAATTGTGAACCCGTATCGCATTTCCGTCGAGGAAGCGCCCGCCAATGCCGAAATGTGGCTTGAGACGGCCACGATGATGAAAGATAAGCTTGGCTTTATGTCGGCAACCCTCTTCCAGACTATTACGCCTGGTCAGGGCGATTATCACTTTGTCAGCATGGCCGAATGGGCATCGGAGGATGCTTTTCTCTCGATATTTGGCGGCGAAGACTACCACGCCATCGTCGCCCCCTATCAAGAAAAATTTCAAATTTGCTTCGCTCGCACGGCCTATGGCAGCGAGGACGACACTTATTCTCCGCATGCGGTGATGACAGGAAAATCTTCATGATCATGGCACTTGACTTCATCCAAAGTGACCACCCTGCCGAAGCTGCTTCCATTTGGAACCTTATTGCGACGTATTTTTCGGGATGTGATGGTTTCGACAGGGCTCAGCTGGTCAAGGTCGATCAGGAGTATCAAACACGTTCGCGGTATGCGTTTGCCAGCCTTTGCAAATGGTCATCCGCGTCGGCATGGATCGCAGCGCGTGACCGAGCGCGACAGGAGCTCGCCATCATCGAGGCCCTACGCTCTGGAAAGGTCAGGTTCTTTGGCCATACCATGAGGCTCGTCGATGGGGACGACTATATTTTCTCCTCGGATACAAAACGATGCATATTGCTCGATGTCATTTATATTCCGAACGCGCGCGTCAATAACTATGAAGAAATGTGGAACCAGTGCAACGCGTACATGCGGACACAGCCCGGCTACATCAACGCATCGCTCTACCAAAATCAATCCGACGCTGATGAAGTGAAATTCATCAATATTGCGGAGTGGAATCGAACCAACGACCTTATCGACGCAACGCACACAAATCGATTCAGCGAAATTGTCGCTGACTTCAAAGAAGATTTCGCCCTCTATTTTTCTCATCGTTTGAGCATCGGACCTAAGCTCGGGGAGAGCGGCGCATGAATTATCTTATTGAAATTGTGCGAAGCAATGCGCAATTTAAGGACTACTGGCTCGCACGAGCTGACGAGCTTAATGCCATGAGCGCCGGCATTGTTATGGAGCTTTACTCGTTCAACGAGGATATCCGAAACGCGGACTATAGCCATTTGTCGATATTGAAGTTCGATTCACCAGAGCAGCGAGCAGATTTTCTATTTCATCCGACACGTCTGTTGGAACAGAAATTCGAGACTGACAGAGTCGAGTGCGATCTCGATATCGAGATCGGATTACTTAGTGACGCGGCCAGCGGACACGTTTTCTTGATCAATCCATTCGAGATCCAGCAGGAAGACATCCCCGCTGTGCTCGACATGTGGCACAAAGCAAAGGGACACATGATTGCCCATGAGGGCTTTATAAATGCCAGGCTGTTCCGATCTAGTGATCCATCGGCCAAATACGGTCTCGTCAACGTGGCACATTGGCAGTCGTCAAAGTTGTTTAAGGATGCGCTCAACGATCAGGCATATGACAGCCATCGTGAACGATCCCTGAACTACAAGTTGCATCCGTCGCTCTGCAAATTTGAAGCCAGATTCCCCACTTAGCGGGGGATTTTGGCCACCATTCAACCAGCACACATCCACACAGGAAATGAAAATGACGAAACCCTTAGCTCTAATAACAGGGGCCAGCCGTGGCATTGGAAATTCGCTAGCATGCGCATTTTCTGAAGATGGCTTCAACATTGTCGCGGTTGCTCGGAATGGGGAGAAGCTTGAGCAGCTTGCGGAAAAGTTGAAGCGTGAACACGGAACCAAAGTCATTCCGATCACAGTCGATCTAACTGACAATATAGCCACCGCAACTCAGATTGAAGCGGTGCTCTCAAAAGAAAAGCGATTGGATGTACTGATCCATTGTGCTGGGATCTTCCGCTTTGGCACTGGAGATCTGGGCGTCGCCGATTTTGAGCTCATGTTTAGAACTAACGCAATGGCAGCCCATAATATCACAAAAATCAGCCTTCATTATCTTCGGCAGGCAAAGAAGGCCCATATTTTCGCAGTCGCCTCAATCGCAGGCATAGAGCCATTCGCACCGGTAGGCGGATATGCGGCGAGTAAACATGCACTGGTTGGCTACACCCGTTCAATTGCCAGACAAGAGATATTGAACGGCATTCGAACGACCGTAATCTGCCCTGACGTGGTGAACACCGAAATGGCCTCCGGCAGCGGCATGACGCCAGAACAGATGATTGAATCGGAGGATATTGTCCGAGCGGCTCGTTTTGCTATGTCATTATCTGACGCCGCAACACTAGAAACCATCACTATTGGATGCCGGCCGGTTCACGGCAGCATCCGTCATCAATTGTGAACTCAACCGGTCAATACAACGCAATGACTACACCTGGTGCAAGTAGTGCTGGCAGGAAGCAACGATCACGGATTTACATCACCGAAACACGGAATGCGATGAGGAAAGCTCGCTGAAGCTAGGGCGACACCCTGCACCAGATCGGCAAGCTCTCGGCCTATCCATTGTCCGCCTTCGCGCCACCCCGCATCTGCTTCAGAATGTCTGGCGTGGCTGGCATTTTGACCCCCCGATACCGGATCACGGCAGGAGATAGTAATGCAGCTCTTATTCAGAATTCTGGCGATTATTGGATCGGCTATGTTCGCGGGCGTCATGCTCGCTATCGGCGTGATCCTCGGTGGCTACTGGAAACACTTGCCGCCCGCTGAGTTCTTAGATTGGTTTGCGCAGCACAGCGGCCTCGTCATGCGCGCAATCCCATTGGTCGTCATCCCGACCTTGATTGGCTTGGTCGGTGCATTCTGGTACGACTCGAAAAAACCTGCCACGCGCTGGCTTTGGCTTGCGTCCCTCGCCTGCATCGTCGTTGTCCTGGGCTTCACACTTGCCTATTTCATGCCGATCAATACTGCCTTCGCCAGCAAGGTGGTTGCGATTGATCAGGTAGCCGCGATGCTCGAATCCTGGCTTTTACTCCACAATATCCGCATTGCCCTCGCATTGGCTGCATCGGTGCTGGGAATCTTGGCTATCAATCACTAAAGAGAAACACGATGCTCAGAATTATTCACCCTATTGCCGGTCTGGTCGCCATCCTCACAATAGCAACGTTCTGGCTCTCAACAGCCATTTCCGAATTATTCGCCTCCCAGGCCACGATGATTTTCATCAAGACGGCTATTCCCTGGGGCTTCATCCTGCTGGTGCCAGCCCTTGCCGCCACGGGCTGCTCCGGCTTCATCCTATCGAAAGGGCGACGACAAGGGTTGGTCAATACCAAACTCAAACGCATGCCCTTCATCGCTGCAAATGGTCTGCTGTTACTGATACCGGCGGCATTTTTCCTTGCGTCCAAGGCAAAGGCTGGCGAGTTCGATATTGCGTTCTATGCGGTGCAGGCACTAGAACTGGCTGCTGGCGCGTTGAATATCACCCTACTGGGCCTGAGCATGCGCGATGGGATAGCGCTTACGCAATGGCGGCGCAAAAAGGTATCTTCCAGCGCTACGCATAGGAGCATCCGTAAGTGAACCGGCTTGAATCGCCCCAGGAATCGAAGAGGCTCCTTTAAATGCTCCACCGAGGTTGTTGAGCGCCCCGTGCGCATGGTCCTTGAAAGTGAGGACCTTCATCGACGAGCAGTGCAAGCGCTTCGGGCTCAAGCCGATCTGCAAGGCCTCGCAGATTGCCCCGTCGGGCTACTGCCGCCGTGCGGCGCGTCTGCGCAATCAGGCGCTGTTGCCAACCAGAACGCAGCGCGATGCCAGCCTGGCACAGCAGATCGGGCGCGTCTAAACCAGCAATTTTCAGGTCTACGGCTATCTCGCAAGGCCTGGCGGCAAACGCGTTGCGGTAGCGCGCCAGTCAGGCCATACCTGCCTGACTCACACCAGCTAGCCTCCACGAATGCCGGGGCGATTCACTTTCTAGCCTGAGCAGGCAGACTATTTACACAGCCTGACATGCTCCCTTTTTTCGGTGCACACCGCTCAACCCTTGGGCGGATCCTTGTCGTCTGCCTGCGGCGACGGAGCCTGTGGTGAGCTACGAAAGGCCGGGTCGGTCTCGCGCGACAGCAGCATGTCCACCGAGCGGCTCAGCGGCTCGTCCAGGCCACGGTGCTCACGCACGGTGTCGGGCGGCTCCAGCTCCCACTTGTCCAGCGCCAGGTCCATGTCCAGCGGCGCCTTGAGATTGTGGCTGCTGAAACCCACGGCACCCGAACCGGGCACCGACAGCGTCACGGGCGGAAAGCGCGAGGGCACATCGACATGCGGCAGCTCGTTCTCGCCCAGGTCCGTGAGGTCTATGTCCAGCAGCGGTGCCGACTCATCGTGGATGAAGGAAGGCGCCTCGCCCAGGGGAACGGCGCGCACCTGGCCTGCGGGCAGTTGGCCGGCCTGATCCAGATCGAAGTTCAGGGGCTGCAGCTCGAAGTGCAGCGGTGCGGACAACGAGTCCGGTGCGCTGCTCGCAGGCCTGTCGCCGCCACCGACTGCACCCGTGGACAGGGGCAGCGTGTCCATGGGGGTGAACTCCAGGCCCGGTTCCAGCGGCGTCACTGAGCCCGGCTGCGGCTGTGCAGGTTCTATCGGCGGCTGCAGCTCTGCCATCCAGTCCACGCCCGTGGCCGCGGATGCAGGAGCCTGCGCCGGCGTGGCTTCTGCAGCCGCTGTGAAGGCAGCCGCGCCGGCCGTGGCTGCGCCGGCTGCGGCCGTGCCCGTGACCATGCGCGGCGTGGTGCGCTCGCGCGGGCCGGGTTCGCCGCGGGTTCCGGCAGGTGAGGTGCGCGCAATGGACAGCAGCAGCAGCAGGTCGTCGAAGGCCGCCAGGTCGAAGGGGGCCGGCGCATCGGGGTCGGGTGCACCGTCCTGCTTGAACAGGTAGTGCGCCAGGCAAGTTTCGACTTCGTCCACGGGCCACAGGGCCTCAATGCGTGCCAGTTGCTCGGGATAGCCCTGCAGCAGGCTGCTGCCCTTGTCGGTGAAGCCCGGCATGGCCGGCACACGGGCGTTGAAATGCCTGGCAAAACGCGCGCGCAGCTGGTCGAAATCGTCGCGGCGGCTCAGCGTGTAGTACAGGTGCAGCAGCTCCAGATAGGCCAGCGGAGAGGAATCCTCATGCGTGTCGATATGCGAGCGCAGCAGCTCGATGGCCTGCTGGTGCTCGCCCACCGAGATGAAGAATTCCGCCTGCTGCTGCACGTCGAACAGTTCGCCGGGCTGCACCATGCGCCTGGCCTTGATGGCCTCGGGCCCGGATGTGCGCACAGGTGCCGGGGCCTGCGGCGCAGGCTCGGTTTCCAGCTCGGCATGCACGGACACAGGCACGGGAATGGTGGCCGGGCCGAAGTCGCCAGGGTCCACATCCTCGTGCAGCTCATAGGTCACGCCGGGGCGCATCTGGGCGCCGCGCTGCACATAGGGCGAAGCCAGGGTATCCGGTCCCCGGCGGTCGTCCTGCTGCGGTGCCGCAGGCCGGTGCTCACGCAGGCTGGGGGCCATGGGCCGCGTGGGCCTATGGGGATCCAGGGAATGCGGCAGGGTGTGGATCTCGTCATCGCGCACATGGGGCGGGGTCGACGGCACGGGGTCCTGCGACGAACGCTCCACCGATTCCCGCCAGGCGTTTTGCTCGCGCGAGAACAGCGAAGCACCCGAGCGCATGCGCCAGGCCATCCAGCCGATCACGGCCACGGCGGCAATCAGGGCCAGCAGCAGCGCATTGAACAGCCAGGACGAGCCCCCGGACTCCTGGCGCATTGCGTCCAGCTCGGCCCGCAACTGGGCCAGTTGTCCACGGTCCACGCCGTCGCGCTTCTTGAAGGCCGACATCTCGGCCTCCAGCGCCTGCACGCGCTTGTTGGCCTCGGCCAACTGCTCGCTGCCGGCATCGAACATGGGAGCCGCAGATGCGGCGCCGCCTTCGGGTGTTCCGGGTGTTCCAGCGGCGCCCGGGGTTCCGCCCGTGCCCAGCCATTCCTCCACCGGCTCCATGCGCAGGCGCGGTTCGATGCGCAGACCCGCCTGCAGCTGCCCGGCCTGGGCCTGGGCGGTCACACCCACGGGAGGCCTGGACTTTTCGGCCGCGGCCTTGGGTTTCGGCCTGGGCTTTGGTTTGGGCTGGGGCTGCGCCTCCTTGGGAGCGGAAGCCGTGGCAGGCCGGGCATCCGACCGGGCACTGCGGGCAGCGGCCGCGCGGGAGGGTGTCGAAGAAGATTCAGAAGCGGTGCCAGCCACACCGGCTGCACCAGCGCCAGCGCCAGCGCCAGCGCCAGCACCGGCTGCTGCTGCGGCGCCCACGGTCGGCAGCGCAGGCTGCGCTGCTGCCAGTTCACGCACATTGATGGGCTGGTTGCCTGAGGCGTCCACCGAATCTGGCAGCTGCGCCAGCAGCGTATAGCTACGGCTGATGCCGCCACCTTCGCAGCCCGCCCACAGCTTGAGCGTCACGATGGGCTCGTCCACCGTATAGCGGGCCTGCACCCGCACGGCCTTGCCCGACGAGGTCGGGCTGACACTGACGCGCGAGGATTCGATGGGCCTGTCACCGGCCAGCAGCTCGGCGCGCACACAGGAGCTGCCGGCGTCGTTTCCGCTATCGGGCTGCAAGCCCACCACCAGGTCGAACGGAGCGCCCAGCACCACGTTGCCCCGAGGACTGCCCAACGACAATGCGGACGCGTTCCAGGCCATGGAGGACAGGGCGACGCCGAGAATGGTGCTACAAATTCTCACATCAGCCTTTCTTTGAACGCTTGCATTTTTGCATAGACACCTGTAGGACACCTCCTCTATGTATATGATCCAAAACAACATTTCTCCTATCAGAAACGTCGGACTGATAGGCGCAGGCATCATGGGGCAAGGCATTGCCCAGTTGGCCGCCCAGGCAGGCGCCAGGGTGCTGTTGCAGGATGCCCGTCCCGGTGCTGCCGCACAAGCGCAACAACAGCTGCTTGCGCTGTGGGACACGCTGCAGAAGAAACAAAAAATAACAAGTGAGCAAGCCGCAGATTGCAAGGCCCGGCTGACGGTGGTGGACGGTCTCGATGCCTTCAGGAACTGCGACCTGGTGATAGAGGCCATCGTCGAGCGCATGGACGCCAAGCAGGCGCTGCTGCGCGAGCTGGAGGCCATCGTTGCGCCCGGGACCCTCATCGCCAGCAATACCTCGGCGCTGTCCATCACCACGCTGGCCACGGCGCTCAAGCACCCGCAGCGCTTTGCCGGATTTCACTTCTTCAACCCGGCCCCGCTGATGAAGGTGGTGGAGATCGTGCGCGGCCTGGCCACGGACGAGGCCACCTGCGCCACGCTGGCACAGTTCGCGCGCAGCTTCGGCCACACGCCCGTGCGCGCGCAGGACACGCCGGGTTTCCTGGTCAACCACCTGGGCCGAGGCTATGTGACCGAGGCGCTGCGCATCGTGCAGGAAGGCATTGCCGACTTCGCCACCATCGACCGCATCCTGCGCGAGCAGGTGGGATTCAAGCTCGGCCCGTTCGAGCTGATGGATCTCACCGGCCTGGATGTCACCCATGCCGTGATGGAGCACATCTACCACCAGTACTACCAGGAGCCGCGCTACCGCCCCAGCCCCATTGCCGCGCAGCGCGTGGCGGCCGGCCTGCTGGGCCGCAAGACCGGCCAGGGCTTTTACCGCTATGCAGAAGGCCGCGCCGAGCAGCCTGCCGAGCCTGCCGTGCCGCAGGTGCAGACGCTGCCACCGGTCTGGGTGTCCGCACGCGCGGCCCGGCGCAACGAGATCTACCAGTTGCTCAAGAGCCTGGGCGCGCGCATTGAAACCGCGCAGGCACCGACCGAGCAGGCCCTGATCCTGGTTGCGCCGCTGGGCCTGGACGTGACCACGGTGGCTGCCGTGGAGCGGCTGGACTGCACGCGCACCATGGGCATCGACATGCTGATCGCCGACGCCGACACGCGCCGCCGCGTGCTG
The DNA here is from genome assembly GCF_001682645.1 of Delftia sp. JD2. Lineage (NCBI taxonomy): Bacteria > Pseudomonadati > Pseudomonadota > Betaproteobacteria > Burkholderiales > Comamonadaceae > Delftia > Delftia sp. JD2. The sequence goes on along the minus strand of NZ_LFJT01000027.1, from coordinate 17,118 downwards.
GCCACCACGCCGGCCACGCGCACCGACATGCGCGATGCCGCCCATGCGCTTTTTGCGAGCGACGGCAAGGCCGTGAGCGTGATCCGAGACAGCGGCGGCTTTGTCACCCAGCGCGTGGTGGGCTCCATCGTCAACATCGCCAGCGACATCTGCCAGCAGGGCATCGGCAGCCCGGCCGACCTGGAAAAGGCCGTGACCCTGGGCCTGGGCTATCCCATGGGCCCGCTGGCCATGGGCGACCGCTGGGGCCCCACCAACATGCTGGAGGTCCTGTTCAACCTGCAGACCGTGTATGGCGACCCGCGCTACCGCCCCAGCCCCTGGCTGCGCCGCCGTGGCGCGCTGGGGCTGAGCCTCACGCACGAGGAGCCATAAGCCCTGCAAAGCCGGCGACCCGATGCAAGACGGGTCGCCTTTTTTTCGCCGCCCTGCCCCGTTTTCGGCAGGCTCAGACACCGAAGTGACAGGCCCGCCGGCGGCATGCTGCGCCGCGGCGGTCCCACACGCGACAATGTGACCGTCATCAGTCACGCAAAAGACAGGCCATGGACGACCCGATTCTTACCATCGAAGAACGTGAAGCGATCAATTCCGGTCGCTGGTTTTCATCACTTTCTCCATCGCTTCGGCACGACATTCTTCGATGCGCTTACGTCAAACGGTTCAAAGATGGCACGCTCATCTGCGCACGCGGAGAACCGCCCGAGGAATGGATCGCCTGCGCCCGGGGTGCGGTGCGCGTGAGCTCGACCTCGATCACGGGCAAGCAGATCACGCTGGACTACGTGGAGCCGGGCATCTGGTTCGGCGACGTGGCCATCCTGGACGGGGACAAGCGCACGCACGATGCCTATGCGCACGGCGAGACCACGCTGCTGTGCGTGTCCAAGACCGACTTCAAGAAAATCCTGTCCATGCATGTGGAGTTCTCGGAAGCCATGCTGCGCCTGCATGCGCGGCGCATCCGCCAGCTCTACGGCCTGGTCGAGGACCTCAACACCCTGCCGCTGCGCGCGCGCCTGGCCAAGCAGCTGCTGCACCTGGTGCGCAGCTACGGCGTGACCAGCCTGTCGGATGGCAGCGAGATCCGCATCGGCCTGCATCTGGCGCAGGAGGAACTGGCCCAGTTGCTGGGCGCCTCGCGCCAGCGCGTGAACCAGGAACTCAAGGCCATGGAGCGCGAGAACGCCATCCGCATCGAGCCGGGCGGCCTGGTGGTCTGCGACCGCGACACGCTGCTGCGCATCGCCGCGCCCGACGCCTGAACCTGCGCGGCTCCCACCGCGCCGCGTACACACAACCCTTTCCTTCACCGACCGGACGTTCGCGCCGGCCGGTGCCTTGCCGCGCCCGTGCCGCGCGGCTGCTCCCCTTTCTAGAACCGGTTTCCGAACCGATCACAGGACTGACTGCCCCATGAGCACTTTCGACCATTTCGTAGGCACGCGCCCCGTCTCCGACCAGCACGCATTCGACGTGCCCGCGCTCACCGCCTGGATGCAGGGCCATGTGCAGGGCTTTGCCGGCCCGCTGCAGGTGGAGATGTTCAAGGGCGGCCAGTCCAACCCCACCTACAAGCTGATCACGCCCGGCCGCAGCTACGTGATGCGCTCCAAGCCCGGCCCCGTGGCCAAGCTGCTGCCCTCGGCCCATGCCATCGAGCGCGAGTTCCGCGTGATGAAGGGCCTGGCCGGCACCGACGTGCCCGTGCCCCACATGTATGCGCTGTGCGAGGACGAGTCCATCATCGGCCGCGCCTTCTACATCATGGAGTGCATGGAAGGCCGCGTGCTCTGGGACCAGTCCCTGCCCGGCATGGAGCCGGCCCAGCGCGCCGCCATCTACGACGAGATGAACCGCGTGATCTCGGCCCTGCACACCGTGGACTTCGCGGCCCAGGGCCTGGCCGACTACGGCAAGAGCGGCAACTACTTCGAGCGCCAGATCGGCCGCTGGAGCAAGCAGTACGTGGCCTCGGTCACCCAGCCCATCCCCGAGATGGACCAGCTCATGCAGTGGCTGCCCGCCCACATGCCGGCCAGCGCGCTGGATGCCTCGCGGGTGTCCATCGTGCACGGCGACTTCCGCCTGGACAACCTCATGTTCCACCCCACCGAGCCGCGCGTCATCGCCGTGCTGGACTGGGAGCTGTCCACCCTGGGCCACCCGCTGGCCGATTTCAGCTACCACTGCATGAGCTGGCACATCCCCGCCACGCTGGGCCGGGGCATCGCAGGCAAGGACCTGGCTGCCCTGGGCATTCCCGGCGAAGAGGAATACATCCGCCGCTACTGCGAGCGCACGGGCCTCAAGGACGTGGACACGCTGCGCGCCGACTGGAACTTCTACATGGCCTACAACATGTTCCGCATCGCGGCCATCCTGCAAGGCATTGCCAAGCGCGTGGAGGCCGGCACGGCCTCCAGCGCCCAGGCCAAGGCCTCCGGCGACACCGCCCGGCCCATGGCCGAGCTGGCCTGGTCCTTCGCCCAGCGCAGCTGAGCCATCCAGACCAGCCCCCAACACTCACCGATCACCCCGTTTCCACCACAAGCGACAAGCCAAGAGAAGGAGCGCATCCATGGACTTTGAATATTCGCCCAAGACCAAGGACCTGCAGGAACGCCTGCTGAAGTTCATGGACGAGCACATCTATCCCGGCGAAAAGGACTATGCCGCCGAGATGGAAGCCAACACCGCCGCAGGCAAGCGCTGGACGCCGCTGCAGACCATCGAGAAGCTCAAGGTCAAGGCCCGGGAGCAAGGCTTGTGGAACCTCTTCCTGCCCGTGGACAGCGCCGAGGCCGCTGGCTACAAGGGCGGCGGCCTGACCAACCAGGAATACGCGCCGCTGGCCGAGATCATGGGCCGCGTGCCATGGTCCAGCGAGGTGTTCAACTGCTCTGCGCCCGACACCGGCAACATGGAGACCATTGCGCGCTACGGCAGCACCGAACTCAAGGAGCGCTGGCTCAAGCCGCTGCTGGAGGGCAAGATCCGCTCGGCCTTCGCCATGACCGAGCCCGAGGTGGCCTCCTCCGACGCCACCAACATCTGCACCCGCATCGAGCGCCAGGGCGACGAGTACGTGATCAACGGCCACAAGTGGTGGATCTCGGGTGCCGGCGATCCGCGCTGCCAGGTCTTCATCACCATGGGCAAGACCGACCCCGATGCGCCCAAGCACTCGCAGCAGAGCATGATCATCGTGCCCGGCGACGCGCCCGGCATCCGCATCGTGCGTCCGCTCAACGTCATGGGCTATGACGATGCGCCGCACGGCCATATGGAGATGTACTTCGAGAACGTGCGCGTGCCCGTGGGCAACATCCTGCTGGGCGAGGGCCGTGGCTTCGAGATCGCCCAGGGCCGCCTTGGCCCCGGCCGCATCCACCACTGCATGCGCCTGATCGGCCTGGCCGAGCGCGCGCTGGAGCTGATGTGCAAGCGCGCCAGCTCGCGCATCGCCTTCGGCAAGAGCGTGGCCCAACAGACCGTGACGCAGGAACGCATCGCCGAGGCACGCTGCCGCATCGACATGGCGCGCCTGCTCACGCTCAAGGCCGCCTGGCTGATGGACATTGCCGGCAACAAGGTGGCGCGCAGCGAGATCGCCATGATCAAGGTCGTGGCCCCCAGCATGGCCTGCCAGGTCATCGACTGGGCCATGCAGGTTCACGGCGGCGGCGGCATGAGCGACGACTTCCCGCTGGCCAGCGCCTACGCCCACGCGCGCACGCTGCGCTTTGCCGACGGCCCGGACGAAGTGCACCGCAACGCCATCGCCAAGTGGGAGCTGGGCAAGTACGGCGCCTACGGCAAGGATGCCGGCGTGCCCATCACGCGCGGCAGCTGAGCAGGCTTCAAGCCTGAGGCCTGAGGCCGCACACCCGGCAGGATCGGGTGGCGACCCTGGCCCTTCCCTCTCAGCCAGGTGGCAATGCCTCCTGGCTTTTTTGTGCCTGTCTTTCCGGCATTTCAATGCCCATGGCAGGCGCCTCCCATCCCCCGCCCAGCGCCCGGTACAGCGCCACGCGCGCCTGCAGCTGCAGCAGGCGCTGCAGCACGGCATCGTCCTGGGCCGCGTACAGCGTGGTCTGGGCCTGCAGCAGGGACAGCAGGCTTTCCGCCCCGGCCTTGTAGCGCAGCTCGGCCAGCGACACGGCCTGGCGGGCCTGGGCCAGCACCTCGGCCTGGGCCTCGGCCTGGGCCTTCAGGCCGTGGACGGCGTTGAGCGCCAGGTCCACATCGCCATAGGCGGCGACGATGGACTTGTAATAGCCGGCCAGCAGCTCCTCGCGCCGGGCCTGGGCGCCATCGCGCTCGGCCGCCAGACGGCCGCCGTCGAAGATGGGGCCGGCCAGTCCGGCCAGCAGCGAATAGACCGGCTCGCGCAGCCAGTCGCTGGCGCGGCCCGCGCTGGTGCCCGCGCTGCCCGTGAGGGTCAGCCGGGGCCACAGCGCTGCGCGGGCGGCCTGCAGGTTGGCGCTGGCGGCGGTCAGTTGCGCCTCAGCACTGGCAATGTCAGGGCGGCGCTGCAGCAGCTGCGTGGGCAGGCCTGCGCCGATCTCGGGCAGCTGCAGGGCTTGCAGCGAGTCCGTGGCCAGCGCGGGGCGCCGGGCCTGGCCCAGCAGCACGGCCAGCGTGGCATCGGCATCCTCGCCCTGGCGGCGCAGCGTGGCCAGGGCCTGGCGCTGGCTGGCCACCAGGCCGCGCTGCTGGGCCAGCTCCAGCTGGGTGGCGGCACCTGCGCGCGCGCGGGACTCCACCAGGCCCAGCAGCCGCTCGGCATTGGCCACGTTGCGCGCCGCAATGGCCTGGCGTTCGCGCAGCGCCACGGCCTGCAGCCAGCCATGGGCCACCTGGGCGGTGACCGTGAGGCGCACCGTGTCCTGGTCGAACCGGCTGGCCTGCCAGGCCGCCGCCGCCGCATCGCGCGTGGCGCGGTTGCGGCCCCAGAAGTCCACCTCATACGAGGCCGTCAGCGCGGCGCCATAGACGCTGGCCTGCCCGCCCGCTACCTGCGCGTGGTTCATGCGCTGGGCGCGCAGCTCGCCATTGAGCGAGGGCAGCAGCGCCGCGCCTGCCTGGCGCGTGGCCGCCTCGGCCTGGCGCACGCGGGCCATGGCGGCAGCCATGTCCAGGCTCTGGTCCTGGGCGACCTGCACCATGCCGCCCAGCTCCGCGCTGCCAAAGGCCTGCCACCACTGCGGTGAGACGGAGGCAGGGAGGACTTCGCCCTGCTGCTTCCAGGAAGCGGCCAGCGCAGGCGCTGTCCTGTCCGGCATCGTCTGCTGCGCGGCGCAGCCGCCCAGCGCAGCCAGGGCCAGGGCGATGCAGCCCAGGCGCGCATTTCCCAGCGTCTTGTCGTTCATGTCTTTCATCTCACTCTCCCGCCAGCGCGCGCACCGGGTCCAGCCGCGCCGCCGTCTTGGCCGGCATGTAGCCGAACACCAGGCCCGTCACCACGGCGCAGGCAAAGGCGCCCAGCATGGCGCGCACCGAAAACACCACGGGCACGCCCGCCACGATGAGCACCACGCCCACGGCCAGCCCGGCCAGCAGGCCCACCGTGCCGCCCACGAAGGTGACCAGGCTGGCCTCGGTCAGGAACTGGCGCAGGATGTCGCGCTGGCGCGCGCCCGTGGCCATGCGGATGCCGATCTCGCGCGTGCGCTCGCGCACCGTCATCAGCATCACGTTCATCACGCCGATGCCGCCCACCACCAGGGAGACGGCGGCAATCAGGCCCAGCATCACCGCCATGCTCTGGCGCGTGGCCGCCTCGGCCTGGATGCGCGCGGCCGCGTTGCCGATGCCGAAGTCCTCACGCCCGCCGTGGCGCGCCAGCAGCAGCTTGCGCATGGCCTCTTCCGCCTCGTGCACCACATCGGAGGACATGGCCTCGATCACCACATAGTCGGGCTGGGTCTGCGACTGGTAGACGCGCGCCCGGCCCGAGCGGTAGGGAATGAAGACCATGTCGTCATAGTTCTGCGCGCCCGAGTCCGCGCCGCGCTCGCTCATCACGCCGATGACCTCGAAGGCCGACGTGCCGATGATCAGCTGGCGGCCCAGCGGGTTGGGCGTGTCGGGGAAGAAGTGCTGGTGCGCCTTGTGGCCCAGGACCACCAGGGGCGCCAGGTCGCGGTCCTCGGCCTCGGTGTAGTAGCGGCCCTGGGCCAGCTTCCAGTGGTGCACCAGGGGCATCTCCTCGCTGGCCGCGAACACGTAGATCTGCTTGTCGGCCTTGCCGTAGCGCACGGTGATGGGGTCGCCGATCACGGGCATCACGCGCCGTATCTCGGGCAGTTCGCGCACGGCGGCCAGGTCTTCCTCGGTCATCTGCCCGGCCGGCCCGCCCGTGGCCGGCGGCTTGCTGCCCATGTAGAGGATGGCCGTGCCCATGGTCCCCATCTGCTCAACCACCTTGCGCCGTGCGCCCTCGCCAATGGCCAGCATCACGATGACCGAGGCCACGCCGATGACGATGCCCAGCAAGGTCAGGCTGGTGCGCACGCGGTTCATGCGCATGCCGCGCCAGGCGCTGCGCGCGGCCTCGAACAGCTCGGCCAGCCAGGGCGCGCCGGCGCTGCCGCGCTGCGGCGTGAGCGGCAGGGCAGCGGCGCCCGCATTCACCCCGTTTGCGGCATCGTCGCGCTGGCTGTCGCTGGTGATGCGGCCGTCGCTGATCTCGATCACGCGGCGCGCCTGGGCGGCCACAGTGCGGTCGTGGGTGATGAGGATGATGGTGTGGCCCGCATCGGCCAGCTCGCGCAGCAGGGCCATGACTTCGGCGCCGCTGTGCGAGTCCAGCGCGCCCGTGGGCTCGTCGGCCAGGATGATCTGGCCGCCGTTCATCAGCGCACGCGCAATCGACACACGCTGCTGCTGCCCGCCCGACAGCTGGTTGGGCCGGTTGCCCAGGCGCGATCCCAGGCCCAGGCGCTCCAGCAGCGCTCGGGCGCGCCGCACGCGCTCTTCCTTGGGCAGGCCTGCGTAGATGGCAGGCATTTCCACGTTCTCGCTGGCGCTTTCGCTGGCGATCAGGTGGTAGCCCTGGAAGACGAAGCCGAAGGCCTCGCGCCGCAGCCAGGCCAGCGCGTCCGAGTCCAGCGTGGCCACGTCCTGGCCCTGGAAGTGGTAGCTGCCCTCGCTGGGCCGGTCCAGGCAGCCCAGGATGTTCATCAGCGTGGACTTGCCCGAACCCGAGCTGCCCACCACCGCGACGAACTCGCCCGCACGTATCTCCAGGTCGATGCCGTGCAGCACGGTGACGGCGGGCTGGCCGCTGTCGCCGCCGCCGTAGTGCTTGGTGATGCCGCGCAGCTCTATCAGCGGTGCGGTCAGCGGCGCGCCGGCCTGCATGCCCTGCCCCATCACCATTGCAGCCACCGCGGGCCACGGTCCAGAGGCGTCTCGCCGACGATGACGCGCTCGCCTTCCTGCAGGCCCTCCAGCACCTCGGCCTGGTGGCGGCTGCGCACGCCCAGGCGCACGGTGCGCTGCTCGGGCTGGCCCTTGGCGTCCAGCACGCGCACGGTCTGCGTGCTGCCGGCCTTCTCGCCGTTCTCTGCCTTTTCCGCCTTGTCAGTCGTTCCCGCCTTGTCGGCCACGGCCATCAGCGGCACGGTGAGTGCCTGCGCGGCCTGGCCGGTGACGAAGACCACCTGGGCCGTCATCTGGGGCATCAGCTCGGCGTCCTCGTTGTCCACATCGAACAGCACGGTATAGGCCACGGCCTTGGTGGCGGGCGCAGGCGCCTGGCCCGCATTGCCGCCGGCCGGCGCCTGGCTGGTAGAGGGCGAAGGCAGCACCTGGCGCACCTTGCTGGACCAGCGCCGGGGCCTGGCCTGGTCGGCGCCACCCAGCGTGGTGAAGTACACCGGCATGTCGTCGCGCACGCGGCGCACGTCGGCCTCGGACACCTCGGTCCACACCGTCATGGCCGACAGGTCGGCAATGCGCAGGATGTTGGGCGTCTGGTAGGTGGCGTTCAGCGTCTGGCCCTCACGTGCCTCCACTGACACCACGGTGCCCGCCATGGGCGCGTAGATGCGCGTATAGCCCAGGCGCGCCTCGTCGGCCTTGAGCGTGGCCTGGGTCTGGTCGATCTGGGCCTTCAGGTGCTCCATGCGGGCACCGGCGGCGGCCAGGTTGGCTTCTGCGGTCTGCAGGTCTTCCTCGCGCGTGGCCCCGTCGCGGGCCAGCTGGCGCTGGCGCGTGAGCTGCTGCTCGGCCAGCTTGCGCAGCGCCTGCTGCTCGGCCAGCTGCGCGCGCAGGCCCGCCAGCGAGGCACGCCCCGCATCCACCGTGGCGCGCTGCACGCTGGGGTCGATCTCCACCAGCAGTGCGCCCTTCTCCACCTGGGCGCCGGGCTCCACGCGCAGCCGGGTGACCTGGCCCGACACCTGGGCGCCCACGTCCACATAGCGGCGCGGCTGCAGCGTGCCGATGGCCGTGACGGTGGACTCGATATCGGTGCGCGCCACGGTCTCGGTCTGGTAGGCCACGGCAGGCCGGCTGGACCACCAGGCGGCCGCGCCCCCGGCCGCCGCCAACAGGACCACCGCCACGGCGATGGCTTTCCAGCGTTGCTGCGTGCGCGTCATGCTTGCCTCCCGACCACACACACCCCGAACTGGAACGAAAGCAGGAAACTCATCTGAAAAACCCCGTAGTACCGAAACTGAAAACAATCCACGCCAAATCCGCCACGGCAAGCACGCCAGCCAACCAGGCCAGCCGCGCCGCCCAGCGCGCATGGGCGCTGATCAGGGCCACGGCCATCAGCGCGCCGGCGGACACAAAGCCCAGCCAGGCCACCGAGCCCACCGTGCCGCCCCAGCCCGAAAGAACGGGCACAAGGGCCAGCGCCAGCAGCGCCGTGCCCAGGCTGCGCAACTGCGGGCCGCGACGGGCCGGCAGCTCGCGCGCGCCGGTCAATTGTTCGTAGTGGCGGTCCATGGCAAAGGCCAGGGCCGCCATGCCTGCAAAGGCCAGGGCCAGTGCGGCCAGGGATGCGTGCAACGTGCTCATGCCTGCACCTCCGAGGGGCCGGCTACGGCGGCCTGCCCCTTGGCCGTCTTTACCTTGGCGGCGGCACCCGCGCCGCGCCGCGCCAGCCAGCGCCAGGCCCAGGCGGCCGCCAGCCCCGTGGCCAGGCAGAACAGCTCCACCCCGGCGCTTTCCCAGTCGCCCTCCAGCATGTGGGCCGACAGCGGCTCGCCCACGGTGATCCAGTTGAGCAGCGGCAGCAGCAGGCACAGCATGGCCAGCAGGCCCATCTGCTGGCGCCAGGCCGTGGCCGGCGCGCAGGCCAGCGCATGCACCAGCGCCAGGCCCCACAGCCCGAAGAACACGGCCAGCTCCCAGTCATCGCGGTGCGCCAGGCCCACGGGCACCAGGCGGTTGGCCCACAGGTAGCCGATGCAGCCCAGGCCCAGCCCGGCGATGGCCGCCACGTTCAGGCCCTCGATCAGCCGGTACACGCGCGCCGTGGCGCTGCCGAACTCGCCCTGGTGGCGGCTGCGGCGCTTGACCATGAAGAGGATGGCGCCCGTGGCCATCATGGCCGCGCCCGCCAGGCCGCACAGGAAGTACAGCCACTTCATGGCCAGCCCGCCGAACTTGACCATGTGCAGCCCGCCCATGACCGCCTGGGCCAGCGAGGGGGTGCCGCCGTCGGCGCCGCCGGGCAGGCGTACCTGCAGCACCTCGCCCGTGGCGGCCGAGAACATGGCCATGCCCGAATTGGGGCTCAGGCGCTGATGCGCACGGTCATCGCTGTTCCAGCCGTAGACGCCGATGCGTGCCGATGCATCGCCGGGATGGTTGACGACCACCGCGCGCACCGCCTGGCCCATCAGCTCCTGGCCGCGCCGCACAAAGGGCTCCAGATCGGGCACCGCCAGGGGCTTGCCGGACAGCGCGGGCGGCCCGGCCTCGTTCATGTCGGCGATGAAGGCCGTGCGGGCGGCCTGGTCCGTGCCATAGACCGTCCAGACGCCAGCGGGCATGAAGCTCAGGCTGGAGATGGCGATGCCGGTATAGGCAATCATGAACTGGAAGGGCAGCGTCAGCACCGCCACGGCGTTGTGCGCGTCCAGCCAGCTGCGCTGGCCCTTGCGTGCGCGAAAGGTGAAGAAGTCCTTGAAGATGCGCTTGTGCGTGATCACGCCGCTGACCAGGGCCACCAGCATGGCCATGGCGGCAATGCCGATCACCCACAGCCCCACCTGCCCTGCATGCAGTTCATAGTGGAAGTCCACGAAATGGTTGCCGCCCATGGTGGCGCGCGCGGCGCCGTGGCCGTGGCCGGCCCCCATTTCCTCGCCCGTGGCGGTGTCCAGCTCGGCATCGGCGTACTGGCGGTTGGCGTCGAACCAGTAGACACGCAGGTCGCCGCCGCCCTTGTCGTCGGATGGCCAGATCTCCCACATCTGCGCGCCCTGGTGGTGCTTTTGCATGTAGGCCGCGCCCCAGGCCAGGCGCTGGCCCAGGTCCGCACCCTGCCCGGCCGGCGCGGCGGCGCGCGCTGCCGCCTCGGCCGCCTCCTCGGCATGGTGCTCGGGCGTCATCCAGTGCGTGATGGCTTCCTGGAACACGGCCAGCGAACCCGTGAGGAACACCGCGAACAGCAGCCACGAAAACCACAGCCCGCACCAGGTATGCAGCCAGGCCTGGGCCTGGCGGAAACCGCCCGTGGCAGCGCCGCTGCCGGGGACCTTGCTGATCTGCGCCTTTGCCATCTCAGCCTCCCGCGCCATTGCGCGCCAGCAGCAGCGCGGCGCCGCCCATCAGGGCCGCAGGCACCAGCAACCCCAGCCAGACCCGGCCCGCCGAAACCGGCGAGAACGCCCAGATCACCGCCAGCGCGTGCAGCGCAAAGCTCCACTGCATGCCGGCGATCACGGCATCGACACGCGCGCCGGGCAGCGCAGCGGCCAGGAATGCCGCCAGCGCGCTGGCCAGCGCATAGCCGCCGAAGACGGCGGCCAGCAGGCGGGACAGGACAAGCAGGCCCGGATGGACGGGCCTGTCGGCCTGGGTGGTATCTGCAGGATCAGCGGGTTGGGATTGGGGCATGTAATGGGTATTCGGATAAGCACAGGAACGCACGAATGCGTGCAAACAAGGGGCCAAAACAGATGCCGTGATGCGGCGGCCTTCAAGGCCCTCCTCATACATGACAAACGAGATCGAAAAAAAGGCCAGCCGCAATGGTTTTCGCCATTGCGGCCAGTGGCCTGGGTCAGACTGGGGCGGGCCCTCCTGGACCCCGCCCCGGCCCTCAGAAGGTGCCGCGCAGCGTCAGCACCGCATTGCGCGGCTTTCCATAGAAATTGCCGCCGCTCGCATAGCCCACGGTCTGGTAGTACGTCTTGTCAAAGATATTGTTGAGATTCAGGGAAACCGTCCAGCGCGGATCGATCCGGTACTGCACCATCGCATTGATGACGGAATAGCCGCCCTGGGTGAAGTTGTAGCGGCCGACTTCATTCCAGTCGGCGTCATACAGCGTATCGCGCACATGGTGCTTGCTCTGGATATGGGCGCTGCCGCCAATCTTCCAGCGCGACAGCTCGCCCGGCAGCACATAGGCCGTGGACAGCTTGAGCAGATGGCGCGGCGTGATGCTGCTGTAGGGCGCATCCTCGGTCTTGTCGCGCGTGGTGGTGTAGGTGTAGCCGGCCGCGATCTGCCAGCCCGGGCGCAGCTCGCCGCCGATCTCGGCGTCAAAGCCGCGGCTGGTCACCTTGCCCTGCGGCAGAAAGCAGCAATTGCCCGACCATTCCTCGTGATTGCTCGGATAGCGCGTATCCGTCACCGCCGTGCCCGTGCGCACCACGTTGAAAAGGCTGAATGTGGCATTGAGCCGGCCATCGGCCAATTCGCCCTTGAAACCGGCCTCATAGCTCTTGCCCTTGACCGGGTCCAGCGAATTGCCCGGAGGAGGCCCCGACTTGGACAGCGCCTGCGGCTTGAGAATCGAGGAATAGCTCAGATACGCCGACCATTGGTTGTTCAAGTCATAGATCACCCCGCCATACGGCGTGAACTTGGCCGGCTCGGAAAAGCGGCTGCCCGATGCCAATTCCCACTGGCCCGCCGCATTCAGCGACTCATAGACCTGGTTGAAGCGGTACTTGGCATAGCGCGCGCCCACGATCACATGCAGGCGGTCCGTCGGATGCAGGCGCAGCACGCCATAGCCGCCCGACTGGTCCTGGCCCCAGGGGTTGTAGCGGCGAGAGATGTCGCCGGCCGGCGCGGGGCGCCAGGCGCCGGGGTTGTGGACATCGATGGGCTCCACGCCCGTGGCATCGGTGGAATAGCCCACGTTCCAGAAGCTCTCCACCTTCTGCCGGTCCATGCCCAGCAGGATCTCGTGCGTGCGCCCGCCCAGGTCGAAGCTGCCGGCCAGGCTGGCGTCCAGCACGGTCTGCCGGTTCTCGTACAGGTAGTGGCCGCCGCCGTTCCAGTTCACGCCCAGGCCGGTTGCGGGGTCCAGCGCGCCGTAGCCGAACACCGTGGAGCCGTCATAGCTGGACTTGCTGCGGGTCAGGTTGAGCTTGCCCTTCCAGCGTGCGGAAAAGCGGTGTTCCAGCGCGCCGAACAGCTCGCTGTTGTCCTTGCGGCCCGTGGCCCAGGCCTGGGTGAAGCTGGTGTGGCGCGGCAGGCCGATATCGCTGCCGTCGCTGTAGCGCGGCACATCGCCGCCGCCATCGCCGCGCGTGCGGATCTTGCTGCGGCTCATGCCCACGGTCAGCAGGGTGTCTGGCGTCAGGTCCGCCTCGACCACGCCGTAGAACTGGGGAGCGCGCGTGTGCTTGATGTCCACGAACTGGTCGGTGTCCTGGTAGGACAGCACGGCCCGGCCGCGCACCCGGCCATCGAGGGCCAGCGGCCCCGTGGCATCCACCATGGTCTGGTAGTTGTTCCAGCTGCCGATGGACTGCTGCACCACGAAGCGCGGCTCGGCCAGCGGCTTCTTGCGCACGATGTTGATGATGCCGCCCGGATCGCCCACGCCGCCCAGCAGGCCCGAGGCGCCGCGCATCACCTCCACGCGGTCGTAGAAGTCCATGCTCTGGTTGACGCTGTAGGTGTACTGGGCGATGTTCAGCGGCGCGCCGCCGTCGATCTGCATGCTGTCGATCTGGAAGCCGCGCGAATAGAAATAGGTGGAGTCGAAATTGATCTGGCTGGTGGTGATGCCGGGCGTGGCGGCCAGCGCGTCGCGGATGTCGGTCATGCGGCGGTCGTCGAGCTGCTGGCGCGTGATCACCGACACCGATTGCGGGATCTCGCGGAACGACTGGTCCGTCTTGGAGGCAATGCTGGTCACGCGGCTGGTGTACGAACCCGTGCCCTCGGTCGTGCCGTCGATGGCCCGGCGCGCGCTCACCCGCACTTCGGCCAGCGTCTTTTCGATGGCGGCGACGGGCTGCACGGTCAGCGTGCCCTCTTGCACATGGCCCTGCAGGCCGCTGCCGGCCAGCAAATCATCCAGCGCCTGGCGCAGCGGCAGCTCGCCCCGTACGGCCGGCGCCTGCCGCTGCGCGGCCAGCGAGGGCGTGAACACCAGCTGCAGCCCGGCCTGCCGCGCGAACTGGTCCAGCGCGCTGGCCAGCGGCTGCGCCGCTATGTCGAAGCGCAGCGTCTGTGCGGCCGGCTGGGCCAGCGCCGCCTGCAGCGGCATGGCCAGGCCCAGGCAGAGCACGGCATGGGCCAGCGGATGGAGGGCGGCGCGGCAGGCGCCCGAAGAAGGGAAAAGCGGATGCATGGAAATCGTCCTTGGCAGTGATGGAAGGGACCCACAGGGATCACTGCCATGACGACTGGCCAGGAAAACTCCTGAAAAACAATGTGCGCCCCGCTGCCGTGCGCATGCAGTTGCTCTTGCCACCGTCACGCCTCAGCCCGCCGTGGCCACCAGCAGGCCGCCATCGGCCTGCCTGCGCACCTGCACCGGCAGCGCATGGGGCAGCGCCCGCACCCAGGCATGGGCCTTGGCGATGCGCACGCGCCCGCTCAGGGGCAGGCGCGCGGCCTCGGGTGTGGCCTGCAGGTCGAACGGCGCATAGCGTGACAGCCGCGCCAGGGCCTCGCCCAGCGTGGCATCGGCAAACACCAGCTCGCCATGCCGCCAGGAGGCCGCCTGCCCGGCATCGCCCCGGGTCTGCGTGGCCACCGTGCCTTCCATGCGCAGGCCCTGGCCTGCAGACAATTCATAGAAGCGCCCGCCATCCGCATCGGATTGCACGCGCACACGCCCCGACTCCACCTGCACCGTGACCCGCTCCTGCCCCTGGGCGCCCGTGGCCAGTTCCACGCCGAAGCGCGTGCCCAGCACGGTGACGCGCACGCCGCCGGCCTGCACGGTGAAGGGCCGGTCCTCGTCCCGCTCCACCTCGAAGAAGGCTGCGCCCTGCGTCAGCTGCACCACGCGCCGCGTGGCGAAATACTCCACCTGCGCGCTGCTGAGCGCGTCCAGCAGCAGGCTGGAGCCATCGGGCAGGCCATGGCGCACCTGCTGGCCGCGCAGGCTGGACCAGCCGGCCTGCCACTGCACATGCGTGTCGCGGTAGTGCCGCCATTGCTGCCAGCCCAGGCTGCCGCCCAGGCCGAAACCGGCCACGCCCAGCAGCGCGGCCAGGCTGCGCCGCCGACCTGCATGTCGTGCAACGGCGCCGCCGGGCCGCGTACCGCGCCAGCGATGCAGCGCATCCTCTATGCAGGCACTGGCCTGGATCAGGTCGCGCTCCACGGTGTTGAGGCTGACGCCCAGGCGCTCGGCGATCTCGGGCTGGCGCTCGCCCTGCACGCGGTGGGCGATGAAGGCGGCGCGGCAGCGCTCGGGCAGGCTGTGCAAGGCGGACTCCAGCACGGCCAGCGCCTGGCGGTACATGACGGAGTCGGCCACATCGGGCGCATGGCTGGGCGCCAGTTGTTCATGGACTGCCGCCTCGCCCAGGTAGCGGGCATGGCGCTGGCGGCGGCGGTGCGCATCCAGCGCCATGTGCTGGGCCATCACGGCCAGATAGGCCGTGGCGTCGCGCGGCATCTGGGCCGGATTCGCGGCCCCGGCCAGGTCTGCGGCCTCGGCCGGGGCGCTGCGCGCGTGTTCCGCCAGCCGCAGCCAGGTGTCGTGCACCAGGTCGCCCGCCTCCTCGCGGCTGCCCGTGCTGCGCGTGGCGGCACGCACCAGGTCGGCATAGGCCCGGTCAAAGCCGGAAAGCAGAGCGCGGGTGAAGGAGGCGGACAAATCCATGGGGCTGGATCATAACCGCGCAAAGAAGAATCATTCTCAATAAACGCAATGCATGCCGGGCTCTTTCAGCGGTCCCTGGGCCATCCCCGAAAGGGCGCGATCGCAAGGTGCAACGGGCCGCGAAGCGACTTTGCGCACGCCGCACGCGCTATCATCCGCACCAGCCCCCTGTTCCGGGGCCGGTGCTTCAAAACACCCATTTAGTAAGCGGTGCTGCCTCCCCGAAAGCGAGGCCTTGTCACGTCTGGATTCCGGGCTGTGGACGCTCGTCCACGCCCCTGCGGTTTCGGGCGGGATGGGGCTACCCGTAAGGGCGTCCGCACATCTTGCTGTGTGTTTTGAACATCCCGTCCACCTGTTTCGTGCTTCAAAACGCGGAGTCGGTGGTTTCAGTCTCAGTAAGGAGCACGGAAACATGACTGCCGTTTCTCTGGCACTCGCCTGCGCGCCCTCTTTTGGCGCCGCCCTTTCCACACGGAGGGCCCAGGCATGAACCCCGCCCAGCCCACCCCCGCCACGGACAGCCACAGCACCCGGCAGCTGTCCAATGCCCTCACCCAGGTGGACCATCTCGTGCAGCAAGGCTGTGCAGAGATCTCCTCCATCGCCCAGCTGGCCCTGGCATGGCTGGAGACGCCCAAGGGCCATCGCCACATGGATGTGGTGGCCCGCGCCCTGCAAAGCATCCGCGACAGCGCCGAGACGCTGGCCGACTACGCCGGCACCGAGGCCCAGGCCATGGGCTGCGGATTCGAAGACGCGGCCGAGATGCGCCGCGCTGAAGCGGCCGAGGCAGCCGCCAAAGCCATGGCGCACCTGCTCGACTGCCGCACCCATGAGCCGGTGCGCCCGCAGGGCTGAGGCATGGCCATGGACAAAGACACCCCCAAGACACAGCCACCCAGCCTGCACCAGTTGACCAGCGCCATCACCGAGATCCACAGCAGCGTGCAGGAAAACTGCTCCGAGATCTCGGCCCTGGCGCAACTGGCCCTGGCGGCAGTGCATGCACCGCAGGAGCACCACAGCCAGCAGGCCCTGGCCCATGCGCTGCGCGCCATCCGCGACAGTGCCGACCTGCTGGCCGGCCATGTGAAGGTGGAGGCCCGGCGCGTGGTGTGATCCCCCGCAAGGCCGCTGACTGCACAACGGCGGCCCGAACGCCTGCGCCGCCGTCCTCAGAAGCTGCCGCGCAGCGTGAGCATGGCGTGGCGCGGTGCGCCATACAGGTTGTTGCTGAACGTTGTGCCCAGGGTCTGGTAGTAGGTCTTGTCGAGCAGGTTGTTGATGTTCAGCGTGACCGTCCAGCGCGGGTCGATGCGGTACTGCACCATGGCATTCCACAGCGCGTAGCCGCCCTGCGTGAAGTCAAAGGGCACGGACGTGCCCGCCGCCGACAGCGCCGTGCCGCTGACGTAGTGCGTGCTCTGGATCTGGGCGCTGCCGCCCACTTTCCAGCGCGACAGCTCGCCCGGCAGCGTATAGGCCGTGGACAGCTTGAACAGGTGGCGCGGCGTGATGCTGCTGTAGGTCTTTTCGGTGCTGCGGTCGCGGGTGTTGTTGAAGGTGTAGCCCGCTGCCAGTTGCCAGCCGGGCTGCAGCTCGCCGCCCAGTTCCATGTCGAAGCCCCGGCTGGTGACCTTGCCCTGTGCCAGGTAGCAGCAGTTGCCGCTCCAGCGGCTGTTGCTGGTCTCGTAGCGCGGGTCCACCACGGCCGTGCCCGTGCGCTCCACATTGAAGAGGCTGAAGGTGGCGTTCAGCCGCCCGTCCATCAGCTCGCCCTTGAGGCCGGCCTCGTAGCTGGCGCCCTTGACCGGCGGCAGCGAGGTGCCCGGCGCCGG
>NZ_LFJT01000026.1:0-86580 GCF_001682645.1 Delftia sp. JD2 | reverse complement strand
CGGGCTGCGCTGTAGGTCAATCTCCTGTATGCGGGCCTGCCGGCTGCCCGCCAGCGCGTCCCGGGCCTTGGCAAGCGGTTTCATGGCGATAGGATGGACCGAACCCCATTTAGCGGCCCCCTGCGCCATGACAGACACAGCGACCGACACAGCGAACCACAGCCCCGCCACACCAGCACCCCACCGCCCAGCCCGCCGCCGCTGGCTGCGCGCCCTTTTGTGGACGGTGTCGGCCCTGGTGCTGCTGCTCGCCGCGGTTGTGGTCCTGATTGCCACCTTCGACTGGAACCGGGCCAAGCCCTGGGTCAACGAGCGCGTCAGCGAAAGCACCGGCCGCCACTTCGCCATTGAAGGTGACCTGCGCCTGCGCTGGACCTGGCCCCAGCCCCTGGACCAGGGCTGGCGTCATTGGGTCCCGGGCGTGACCATCGAGGCCGAGCAACTGGCCCTGGGCCAGCCCGAAGGCTGGCAGGTTGAGCAGGAGCCGGCCAAGAGCAGTGCCGAGCTGCCCGCCCTGCCTGCGCCGCCCGACCAGTTGAACAAGGGCCGCCTGCCCGAGGAGAAAGCCAAGGAACAGCCCAAGGGAAAGGCGAAGGACAAGGATGAAGGCAAGGACAAGGACTCGCAGGCCAGCCCTTCCGCGCCCAAGATCGACAGCGACAGCATCGTCCTGGCCGACGAGAAAATGGTCCCACCCCCGCGCGACGCCGACACCATGGCCACGGCCGCGCGCGCCACGGCCAGCCTGCGGCTGTGGCCGCTGCTGGGCCGTCATGTACTGCTGGACCATCTGCAACTGGAAGGCCCTGACCTGGTCTTTGCCCGGCGCAAGGATGGCAGCAACAACTGGACCTTCAAGCGCCCCGAGCACACAGGGCCGCGCTGGCGTTTTCAGGTAGCGCAATTGAGCCTGCGCGGCGGCCTGGTGGGCTGGAGCGATGGCGTGCGCCAGATGGCGGTGCGCGCACGTCTGGACAGCCTTGCGCAGCCGCCCAGTCCAGACTTTCCGTATGGCATGCGCTTCGGCCTGACTGGCCGCATCGCCAAGGCCACGGTCGAGGCCCAGGGCCTCATCGGCCCCGTGCTTGACCTGCAAAGCGAACAGGCACGCTTTCCCGTGAAGCTGTGGGCCCATGCGGGCAGCCTGCGCGCCCGGGCCGAGGGCATTCTCGACAATCCCAGGGCGCTCAAGGGCATGGACCTGCAGGTGCGCCTGCGCGGCTCCAGCATGGCCGACCTGTTCCCGCTGACGGGTCTGCTGCTGCCGCGCACACCGCCTTTCGACACCAATGGCCATCTGGTCGGCAGCCTGGAGCCGGGGCGCGCCGTCTGGGACTACGAGGAATTCGATGGCCGCGTGGGCCAGAGCGATCTGCGCGGCACGCTGCACTACGCATCGGGCAAGCCGCGCCCCAAGCTCAGCGGCGATCTGGCCTCGCGCAAGCTGCGCCTGGCCGACCTGGGGCCGGTGGTGGGAGCACCGTCCACCAAGCAGGGCCAAAAGACCCGGCAGGCGGCCAGCGGCAAGGCCCTGCCCACGCAGCGCTTTGACACCAGCAAGTGGAATGCCATGGACATGGATGTGCGCTTCAAGAGCGACCGCATCGAGCGCCCCCAGGCCCTGCCCATCGAGGACTTCAGCGTGCATGCCGTCATGGACAACGGCGTGCTGCGCCTGTCCCCGCTGCGCTTCGGCATGGCCAAGGGCCGGCTGGACATCGAGGCCGTGGTGGACAGCGGCGCCAAGCCGCCCAAGGCCAGCCTCCAGGGCAAGGTGCAGGGGCTGCAGCTGTCGGCCCTGTTCCCCGAGATCGAACTGATGAAGAAAAGCCTGGGCAGCATGGATGGCGCGCTGGGCCTGGAGGGCCGGGGCCAGTCCATTGCCGAATGGCTGGGCACCAGCTCGGGCGACATCCGCCTGTATGTGCGCGATGGCCGCTTCAGCAAGCAGCTCCTGGACCTGGCCGCGCTGAACCTGGGCAGCGTCATCGTCACCAAGCTGTTCGGCGCCGACAAGGAAGTGCAGCTCAACTGCGCCGTTGCCGACCTGACCGTGAAGCAGGGCATTGCGCGCACCCGCAACGTCAAGCTGGCCACGCCCGAGGCCATCATCGAGGCCACCGGACAGATCAGCCTGGCGCAGGAGACCATGGACCTGCGCATCGTGCCCGAGTCGCTGAAGTGGAAGTTCTTCTCTCTGCGCACGCCCCTGTATGTGCGCGGCAGCTTCGCCAACCCCAAGGTGGGCGTGGAGCCCGGCCCGCTGCTGCTGCGCGCGGGCGCGGCCGTGGCCGCCGCCGTGGTGGCGCCAGCGGCCCTGGCGCTGGTGCCGCTGACGGTGCCGGCCGCCGAGGAAGATGCGCAATGCCAGCGCCTGCTGGCAGAAAGCAGCAAGAAGTAAACGCGTGGCCCGGATGCGCGGCAAGCGCCGCGCTGCATTGGCGCAAAAAGGCTAGCAAACCCGGTGGCAATGTGACGAAATAGCGCCGCAGCACACAGGCATCGAGACGCGGCGCCGGCAGGTCAAGAGCCTCGCCAACGCACTCGCAGACGATGCGCAGGCAGCGGGCGCCCTGGCGGCAGCGCCAGCGCGCCGGCCCCGACGGCCCGTGTGCAGGAACGCCCTGCCAGAGCACCCCTTCGCTGTAGCGATCCATGCATTGCGTATTTCCCCTTAGCCCCTGTGACGGCGCAAGCCGTTGATTTCGCTTAACCTTGACGTTCGCTTTTCTCCTGTGCCAAGTCCTTTCCCCATGTCCTCCAAAGTCCAGTTCCGCCTGCGCGTATACAACGACAGCACCATTGCCATCGGTCCCGGCAAGGTGCAGTTGCTCGAAGCCATTGCCGAGGCGGGCTCCATCTCGGCTGCAGCGCGATCGCTGGGCATGTCCTACCGGCGCGCCTGGGTGCTGGTCGACGAGATGAACCGCGCGCTGCAGACGCCGGCCGTCAACACCAGCGCCGGCGGCGCCCATGGCGGCGGCGCCTCGCTCACCTCCACGGGCGAAGCCATCGTCAGGCATTACCGCTCCATAGAGACCACGGCGCGCATGGCGGCGGCGGCCGATATCGCCGCGCTGACACGCCTGCTCAATCCCCAGGGAACGAGTGCATGAGCGCGGCCGGCTCCACGGCGCAGGCCGTCGCCTGCCGCCCCATCGGCCATGTGCGCAGCCGCTTCACCGACCCGGTGGGCATGCCCATACAGACGGCGGGCGCGGCCGACGAGGCCGGCCGCGTGGAGCTGCTGCCAGAGTTCGAGGCCGGGCTGCGCGACATCGAAGGCTTTGACTACCTGATCCTCATCACCCACCTGCACCAGGCCGTGGAAAAGCTGGAAGTCGTGCCCTTCATGGACGACAGCAGCCACGGCGTGTTCGCCACGCGCGCCCCGGCGCGGCCCAACCGGCTGGGCCTGTCCATCGTGCGCCTGGTGCGGCGCGAAGGACTGCTGCTGCATTTCCTGGGCAACGACATGCTCGACGGCACGCCCGTGCTCGATATCAAGCCCTACGTGCCCAGGCTGGATGTGCGCCAGACCGAGCGCATAGGCTGGTTCGGCAAGCGTATCGACCAGATGCCCGACATCCGCGCGGACGGCCGCATGGCCTGAGCCTGCTTCGGCAGCAACGGCAACAGCCCTCAGTGGAAATTGCGGCTTGCCACGCCGGCGCCGCCCAGGCGGCCCAGCCAGCGGCTCATGTCGCGGGCGCGGTGCACGATGAGATGGCGCACGGCGGGCACCTCCTGGCTGGCCTGCTCTGCAGGCGCTGGCTCGCCGGGGTCCTTGCCGCCGCCCCAATCCGAGCTGCTTTGCCAGATGCCCTCCACCGCCAGCAGCCGCGCGCCCAGCAAGGGCTCGCCCCAGCGCGTGACGGTATCGGGCCAGACCACCAGGTTGACCGTGCCCGTCTCGTCCTCCAGCGTGATGAAGAGAGTGCCCTTGGCCGTGGGCGGGCGCTGGCGCACGGTGACTATGCCGCAGGCCCGCACGCGCATGCCCGCCAGCGTGTCGCGCAGCTCCAGCGCCGTGCGCAGTCCGTGGCGGCGCAGGCGGTCACGCAGCAGGGCCAGCGGATGGCGGCGCAGGCTCAGGCCCGTGGCCGCGTAGTCGAACAGGATTTCCTCGCCCTCGGGCGCGGCGGCCAGTTGCACGGGCGCCTCATGCACGGGCACACCCGCGAACAGCGGCGGCTGCACCTGCAGGGCCGCCGCATCCCACATCTGCTGGCGGCGGTGGCCTGACAGGCCCTGCAGCGCATCGGCCGCCGCAAGGGCCTGCAGCTCGGCGCACTGCAGCCGGGCGCGCAGGGCCAGGTCCTCGGTGCTCCTGAACGGCGCCTGCGCGCGGACCTGCGCCACGCGCTCGCCCGAAGTCTTTGGCAACTGCGCCACCATGCACAGCCCCAGGCGCACGGCCGGCTGCGGCAGCTCGACGCCGGCAATGCGCTCGTGCGGCGCCTCCAGCGTGCAATCCCAGTCGCTGTGGCGCACATCGACGGGCAGCACGCGCACGCCGTGGCGGCGCGCGTCCTGGATCAGCTGCGAGGGGGTGTAGAAACCCATGGGCTGGGCATTGAGCAAGGCCATCAGAAAACAGGCCGGCTCATGGCGCTTGAGCCAGGCGCTGGCATAGGCCAGCATGGCAAAGCTGTAGGCATGGCTTTCTGGGAAGCCGTATTCGCCAAAGCCCAGCATCTGGCGGAAGATGGCCTGGGCAAATTCGGCGCTGTAGCCGTTGGCCAGCATGCCGTCTATCAATGGGCGCTCGAAGCGGTGCACGCCGCCCTTGCGCCGCCAGGCCGCCATGGAGCGGCGCAGCTCGTCGGCATCGCCCGCCGAGAAACCCGCCGCAATCATGGCGATCTGCATCACCTGCTCCTGGAAGATGGGCACGCCCAGCGTGCGCTTGAGCGCCTTCGCGAGCGCGGGCTTTTCCAGGACCAGCTCGCCACCCTGCCGCCGACGCTCGCGCGCCTGCAGATAGGGATGGACCATGCCGCCCTGTATGGGGCCGGGCCGCACGATGGCGACCTCGACCACCAGGTCGTAGAACACGCGCGGCCGCAGCCGGGGCAGCATGCTCATCTGCGCCCGGCTCTCGATCTGGAAGGTGCCCACGGTGTCGGCGCGGCAGATCATGTCGTAGGTGGCGGCGTCCTCCTTGGGAATGTCGGCCAGCTCCCAGCGCGGCCCGCGCAGCGCGGCGCGTGCCTTCAGGCTGCCGCGCAGCACGGTGAGCATGCCCAGGGCCAGCACATCGACCTTGAGCAGATTCATGGTGTCCAGATCGTCCTTGTCCCACTGGATGACCGAGCGGCCCTGCATGGCGGCCGGCTCCACGGGCACCAGCCGCGTCAGCGGCCCGTCGGTCAGCACAAAGCCGCCCACGTGCTGGCTCAGGTGGCGCGGGCTGTCGCGCAGCTGCAAGGCCAGCTCCAGCCACAGCCGCGCACGCTGGGGCGACAGTTGCGGGCAGTCGTCGCCCAGCCGCTCGCGCAGCCGGGCCAGGCGCAGCAGCTTGGAGCGCACCCAGCCCAGGGCGGGGTCATCGGGTTCGGGCTCCGGCTCGGCCGCCTGGTCCTCGGCATCGCTGAACCAGTGGTGCTGCCGGGCCATGGCGTCGATCAGCGCCGCATCCACGCCCAGGGCCTTGCCCGCGTCGCGCAGTGCGCCACGCGTGCGCCAGCAGCTGACCACGGCCGTCAGCGCCGCACGGTCACGGCCGTATTTTTCGTAGATGTACTGGATGACGGTCTCGCGCCGCGCGTGCTCGAAGTCCACGTCGATATCTGGGGGCTCGCTGCGCTCGCGGCTGATGAAGCGCGCGATCAACAGCGCCTGCAGGGTGGGATCGACGGCCGTGATGCCCAGGCAGAAGCAGACCACCGAGTTCGCGGCCGAACCCCGGCCCTGGCACAGGATGTCCTGACTGCGAGCGAATCGCACGATGTCGTGCACGGTGAGGAAGTACATCTCGTAGCCGCACATGGAGATCAGCTTCAACTCGTTGTGCAATTGCTTGCGCACCTTCTTGGGAATGCCTTGCGGATAGCGCCCCGCCGCTCCCTGCCAGGTATGCCAGGCCAGGGTCTGGCGCGCGTCCATGCCGGGCAGCACGGTTTCCTGCGGATAGTGGTAGCGGATCTCACTGAGCTTGAAATCGCAGCGCGCGGCAATCTGCAAGGTTGCATCCAGCATGGCGCGCGGATAGATGCCGCCCAGCCGCAAGCGCGAGCGCAGATGCCGCTCGGCATTGGGGTGCAGCTCGAAGCCGCACTCGGCCACCGTGCAGCCCAGGCGCAGCGCCGTCACCAGGTCCTGCAGCGGCTTGCGCGAGCGCGCATGCATGTGCACGTCGCCGCAGGCCACGCAGGACAGGCCCAGCAACCCTGCCACGTCCTGCAGGCTTTGCAGCCACAGGCTGTCGTCGGGCGCCAGCAGCAGCTCCACGCCCAGCCAGCAGCCCGGCCCCAGCTGCGCCACGGCGGCCTGCACGGCCTCGGCCATGGCGGGCACATCGCCGGGCAACAGCTGCGCACGCTGCGGCACAACGATGCATTCGCAGCCTTCACGCAGCAGATGCCAGGGGCTGTCGGCATCGACCAGGTACCGGCCCTTTTCGGCACGGGCGCGCGCCGCGCTGATGAATTCGCAGAGGTTGCCCCAGCCGTTCAGATCGCGCGCCAGCGCCACCACGCGCAGCGGGCCCCAGGCGAATTCGCTGCCATGTATCAGGGCCATCTCGCAGTCGCGTGCAGCCTCGAAGGCGCGCACGGCGCCGGCCACCGAGCATTCGTCGGTCAGGGCCAGCGCCTGGTAGCCCAGAGCCTTGGCGCGCTGCACCAGTTGGGCGGGCGAAGAGGCGCCGCGCAGAAAGCTGAAGTTCGACAGGCAGTGCAGCTCCGCATAGCCGGGCAGGCCCGGGCCCGATGCCATGCCGGACACCGGCCCGGTGGCCTGGGGCGGGGGCTGCAGCCGCTGCAGCTGCGGGGGCGGCGGCTCCAGCAGGATGTCCTGTTCAGCCATAGATGCCTTGCGCAAACCAGGCGGCGGGCGACAGCAGGGCCGGCATGCCTGGCAGCCGCTCCGATGCAGGCGTGCGCTCGCGGTAGATCCAGACATGGCCGACAGCCGCGTTGCTGGCCACGAAATAGTCACGCACGGCCAGCGCCGCATCGGCCTGCGGCTCTCCCCACCAGCCGGCCTCCAGCCGATAGGGGCCGGCCAGCAATTGCAGCGGCCCCTGCCAGCAAGGGCGGCTGCCCTGCAGGAGCAGCGGCTGGGGCGGATCGAGCAGCCAGGGCGGCAGCAGGCCCTGCCAGGGGTTGGCCGCCTTGCGCGCGTGCGCGGGCCGCCGCGTTGCCTGCGGGGTCTGCAGGGCCTCGCAGGCCGGGGTCCAGCGCTGCATGGCCTCGGGCCGGTGGTCCGATTGCAGCTGCGCCACCCGCACGCCCTGCGCACCACGGCGGGCCGAGACGCGCTCCACCCATTCATGCCAGGCCATGCCGCTGGCCGCGTCTGCCCCATCTGTCGCGCCTGCCGCCTCGCCCAGCGGCGCCGGGCCGGGCGCGGCCGGTGGCAGGCAACTGCCGGCATCGGCCGCGAAAGGCGCGGTGTCCAGCGCCACCAGCTCCAGCATGTCCGCAGGCGCGCGCCAGGGCGTGCGGGCCAGGCGTTCGCGCAGCAGGCGCTCCATGTGCTCCAGCGCCTGGGCGGGCCGGGCCGTGCGGATGTCCAGCGCTTCCCAGGCCGGCAATTCCGTGCCGTCCACGCGCCGCAGATCGTGGTGCCAGCGCAGTTGCAGGCCCAGCACGCCCTGGTGGCGGGCCTGCAGCCAGGCCTGCAGCGCACGCAGCAGGGGCCGGGCGGCCTGCAGCAGGGCCTGGGCGTCGCTGGCCGGATAGCCCAGGTCGGCGCGCAATGCAAAGTGCTCGGGCAGCTCCAGCCAGTCCAGCGCATGGGGGCTGCTGCCATAGGCCTGGTCCAGCGCCAACAGCGCCGGCAGCCCGATGCGCCGCGCCAGGCCCGCGCGCGGCAGGGCGCGCAGCTCGCCCCAGCGGCGGCAGCCCATGCGCTCCAGGGCCGGCGCATGCGGCTCCAGTGCGGGCAGTGTCCAGATGGGCAGTGCGTCGGCAGGCGGCCAGGGCTGGCGCGAATCCGCGCCCTGCATGCGCCAGCGCAGACGCGCCAGCGCCTGCCATGCCGTGGCGCCCCGGGCCCAGAACGGCATCCGGGGGCCGCCCGCCTGGCCGTCCTCGGGCTGCTGTTCGCGCAGCGCGCGCAGCAGGCCCAGCAGCATGGCCTGGCGACCGCCCCACAGGCGCTCCACGCTGCCCACCTCCATCAACGCCACGGCCTGCCCTGCCCCGTACCAGAGAGCCACGCGCGGCGTCCAGCGCAGGGCCCACCAGGCCTGCTGCGCGCAGGCACTGCCTTCGCCATCACTGTCGCCGTTGCCCTGGCCATCGCCCTGCGCGGCATGCAGCGGCCAGGCAATCCAGTGCAGTGCTTGATTCGGCTGTGCCATGGCATCTCACCCCAGGGTGTGCGCTGCCGCCTGCAGGGCGGGCGCCTCGGCGGGCAGCAGTTGCCCGTGGCCATGAAGCCAGCGCTGCGCCTCGTCCGCCTGCCGGGTGCGCCGCTGGGCCTGGGCCTGCAGCACGTCCTGCCAGGCCCAGTGGTGCAGCGGCAGCTTCAAGGGATGCTCCAGCGCAGGCCCCCGGCGCTTGAGCAACTGCACGCGCAGGCAGGCTGGCGTGCCGCCTTCGCCCGGCTCCCCCAACTCTGTCTCCACGCGCAGCCGCAGCGGCGCGGGCGAGGCCACCGTCTGCAGGGCGGCCGAGGCCTCGCGCCACAGCCACAGAATGCGCCCCTGCGCAGCGGCCGCCCATTGCAGCCGGCGCAGCGTGGCCATGGGCAGACCGGCTGGCAGCCAGGCCAGCACGGCCAGCACGTCGCGGCAGCGCAGTGCCTGCTCACAGACCCAGGCCAGCCCTGCCCCATCGCCTGCCGGGTGGGCGCCGGGGTGGGCACCGGGGTGGGTATCGGCCTCCACGCAGCACAGCCGGTGCGCCGCCACGCCCGCCGCTTCCAGCCCCGGTGCAAAAGGCCTGCAAGGCGGCGCCACCAGCACCACCTGGCCCGCGCTGCGCTGCATCAGGGCCGCCAGGCCCGGCAGCAGCAGCGGCCACTCGGCATGGCCATGGGCGGGTTGCAGCAGCTCGACCATGGCGCCCAGCGGCCACCCCCCGCCCGGCAATTGCGCATCCAGCAGCGCATGGCCCGAAGGCTGGACCCGCTGCTGCAGCGCCTGCTGCCAGCCATCGCCACGCCACACGCCCTGCAACTGAGGCAGCACACGCGCCGCGCCCGCCATGGGGGCGGGCTGCGCAGGTTGGGAGGCGTGGGGCGTGGTCATGGGGGAAATCTCAAATACTGTATGAATATACAGCATTCTTGATTTCCGAGAGATCCACGGATGTAAAAAAGCCGGGCAAGCCCGGCTGTCTCAGTGCGCTGGCGCTCTCGCTGCGCCACCCGCTGGGGGTGTGGCGTCGATCTGCATGCAGGCTTCGCACCATTGCGCGACCGCTGTGTCCACGGCGTGGGTGCGGGCGTTGATGGCGGGCCAGCGGCGCAGGCAGGCGTTGACGATGGCCTGAAGTTGCCACAGCGCCTCGCGGCTGAGCAGGGCCAGCTCGCTCATGCCCTGCACATCGTCCTTGAGGTAGGCCAGCAGGTCGGTTTGCTGGCTGGGATGCAGGCCGGCCTCGGCCAGCTGCTTTTGCAGGCCGCCGATGCTGGAGTCGATGTAGACGGCCGCCTGGTGGTCGGGCATGGCCTGCCAGCGCTCGGGGAAGGCCTGGCTGAACGTGTCCCACATCTGGAAGGCGGCCGACAGGGCGGCCACGCTGTGCGTGACCTCGGCCTGCAGCGGCGGCAGCGGCGTGCCCGGCGAGATCTCGTCGTACAGCAGCGGCAGCAGGATGCCGACCAGATCGGCCGGATAGCGGCGGTGGTTCATGCGCAGCATCAGCGACAGGCGCTGGCCGGGCAGGTCCTGGAATTTGTCGAAGAAGGCCGAGACCACCTCGGCCAGCAACAGGATACGGCCCATTTTGGAGATGGCTTCGCCATGCACGCCGCGCGGATAGCCCGTGCCGTCCATGCGCTCGTGGTGCTCGAGCACGGCCATTTCCACGTCCTGCGAATACGCGCCCGCGCCCCGCATGATGAGCATGCCCGTGACCGAGTGCGCCACCAGGTGCTTGCGCTCGGCGCCCGTGAGCCGGTAGTTGGGGTCGGTCCAGGCCGGGTCCATGTAGAGCATGCCCACGTCGTGCAGCAGGGCCGCCGTGGCCAGCGGGCCGCATTCACGCTCGCTCCATTCGCTTTGCAGCGCCAGGTAGATGGCCACCAGCATCATCTGCAGGCTGTGGGCGAACAGCTCGGGCCGCTGCTCGCGCATGACCGTGAGCTTGAAGGCGATCTGCGGCGGCAGCACCATCAGGCGCAGCGGTGCCAGCAGCCGGTCCGTGCCGCCCAGCGACTGCACCAGGCGGCGCATCAGGTCCACGGTTTCGCACTGCACCATGGCCTGGGCCTCGATGGCCAGCACGTCCACGCGGTTGTCCACGCCCAGGTGCTTGTCGATGGGGTCGCGCAGCTTGTGCTTGACCAGGCGCTCGTACATGTTGCCGTCGATGCGCGCACCCTTGTCCACGAGCTTGACGCCCTTGTCGTTGAAGATGGGCTCGCCGGTGACCACGTTGCAATGCTCGGCCATGTCGGTGACGGCGCGCAGGAAATGCACGCCCTCGTCCTTCCATCCCTGCGCTGTCGGTGGATTGCGCACGGCCGCGACATCCGTCATAGAGGCTCCCATTGGCTCGAAATCTGAAATATAAGCAAAAGAGCCCGCGCAAGGCGGGCTCTCGTTGCGCAGGCCTGCCAAGGCAGGCCGTGCACGGCAACATCAGCGAATCAGCGTCACGCCGGTCTTGGACTGGATGTCCTCGAAGCTCACTTCGGGGGCCAGTTCCACGAGCTTCAAGCCCTGCGGCGTCACGTCCATCACTCCCAGGTCGGTGATGATACGGTCCACCACGCCCACGCCGGTCAAAGGCAGGGTGCAGGCGGGAAGAATTTTGAGGTCGGTCGTGCCGTCCTTCTTCTTTGCCACATGTTCCATGAGCACGATGACGCGCTTGACGCCCGCCACCAGGTCCATGGCGCCGCCCATGCCCTTGACCATCTTGCCGGGAATCATCCAGTTGGCCAGGTCGCCCTTCTCGGACACCTGCATGGCGCCCAGGATGGACAGGTTGATCTTGCCGCCGCGGATCATGGCGAACGACTGGTCGCTGCCGAAGATGGACGAGCCGGCAATCGTCGTCACGGTCTGCTTGCCGGCGTTGATCAGGTCGGCGTCCACGGCATCCTCGGTCGGGAAGGGGCCGATGCCCAGCATGCCGTTCTCGGACTGCAGCCACACTTCCTTGTCACCCGTGTGGTTGGCCACCAGGGTGGGAATGCCGATGCCCAGGTTGACGTAGAAGCCGTCTTCGAGTTCTTGGGCCGCGCGGGCGGCCATCTGGTCTTGGGTCCACGGCATGGTCAGGCTCCTTGTTTTTCTGTGATGGTGCGCTTTTCGATGCGCTTTTCGGGGTTCGGGTTGTGCACGATGCGGTGCACGTAGATGCCGGGCAGGTGGATGTCGTCCGGTGCGATCTCGCCGACCTCGACCACCTCCTCCACTTCCACGATGCAGACCTTGCCGGCCGTGGCGGCGGCAGGGTTGAAGTTGCGCGCCGTCAGGCGGAACTGCAGGTTGCCGCTCTTGTCGGCACGGTGGGCCTTGACCAGGGAGACATCGGGCACGAGCGAGCGCTCCATCACATAGGTCTCGCCGTCGAATTCGCGCAGCTCCTTGCCCTCGGCCACCATGGTGCCCACGCCGGTCTTGGTGAAGAAGGCGGGAATGCCGGCGCCGCCGGCACGCAGCTTCTCGGCCAGCGTGCCCTGGGGCGTGAATTCCAGCTCCAGCTCGCCGGCCAGGTACTGGCGCTCGAACTCCTTGTTCTCGCCCACATACGACGAGATCATCTTCTTGATCTGGCGCGTCTCCAGCAGCTTGCCGAGGCCAAAGCCGTCCACGCCCGCGTTGTTGGAAATCACCGTCAGGCCCTTGACGCCGCTGTCACGCAGCGCGTCGATCAGGGCCTCGGGAATGCCGCACAGGCCGAAGCCGCCCACAGCCAGCAATTGCCCGTCGGCCACGACGCCCTGGAGCGCCTGCTCCGCGGAGGGGTAGAGCTTTTTCACACATGTCTCCTTCAGATTGGATGCGCTACGATACTACGTACTTGCATAGGTAGTTTTTCGTAAAGATTTGCCCATGGATATAGATTACCGGCTGGCGTTCGAAGCCGCCCCCGTCGGCCTCGTGATCTCGCGCAATCGCACCATGATCGACTGCAACCGCCAGGTCTGCGAGATGTTCGAGGCCTCGCGCGAGGTGCTGATCGGCCAGACCTTCCAGATCCTCTACCCCAGTGCCGACGAGTACGAGCGGCTGGGCGCGCGCATCGCGCCCATTCTCAACGCCCGGGGTTTCTACTCGGACAACCGCATCATGAAGCGCGCCAACGGCGAAACGTTCTGGTGCCATGTCACGGGCCGCACGCTGGATCGCAGCGACCCGCATGCATCGGGCATCTGGAGCTTCGAGGACCTCAGCGCCCACCGTCCCGTCAAGGCCGAGCTCACGGGGCGCGAGCGCGAGGTGGCCGCCCGCCTGCTGGAAGGCCTGACCTCCAAGGAAATCGGCCGCGCCCTGGCCATCAGCCACCGCACGGTGGAGATCTACCGCGCACGGCTGATGCGCAAGTACGGCGCCTCCACGGCCGCCGATCTGGTCCACAAGCTGGTCTCGGGCTGACAGGGCGACGGCCTACACGGGCCGTATCCGCCCGCGCAACACAATGCCTTGGCAAAAAGCATGCCCGGCACGGCACATGCGGGTGGCGGTGAATTTTTTTGGCTATGGCGCAGTTGAGATTTGCCAATCGCCAAAGCCTTGCCGCATCCATAGAACGAAACAACAATAAAAGCAATTCGATAGCACGCAGCTATTGATTTTCCAAGCGCCGCGCTGCCTGCGTGCAAGCCGGCGCCGCTACCACCCCTCGATCAAGGAGAGACCATGACCCACAAGCTCACCACCGCCGCAGGCGCCCCGGTTGCCAACAATCAGGACTCGCTCACGGCCGGCCCGCGTGGCCCGATGCTGCTGCAGGACCTGTGGCATCTGGAAAAAATGGCCCACTTCAACCGCGAAGTGATTCCCGAGCGCCGCATGCACGCCAAGGGCTCGGGCGCCTTCGGCACCTTCACCGTGACGGGTGACATCACGCGCTACACCCGCGCCAAGGTGTTCTCCGACATCGGCAAGCAGACCGAAGTGTTCGCGCGCTTTTCCACCGTGGCCGGCGAGCGCGGCGCGGCAGACGCAGAGCGCGATATCCGCGGCTTCGCCGTCAAGCTCTATACCGAGGAAGGCAACTGGGACCTGGTGGGCAACAACACGCCGGTGTTCTTCTTCCGCGACCCGCTCAAGTTCCCCGACCTGAACAAGGCCGTCAAGCGCGATCCCTACACCAACCTGCGCTCGCCCGAGAACAACTGGGACTTCTGGACCGGCCTGCCCGAGGCGCTGCACCAGATCACCATCGTCATGAGCGACCGGGGCATTCCGCGCGGCTACCGCCACATGCACGGCTTCGGCTCGCACACCTACAGCTTCATCAACGCCAGCAACGAGCGCCACTGGGTCAAGTTCCACTGGGTCTGCCAGCAGGGCATCGAGAACTTCGGCGATGCCGAGGCGGCCTCCGTCGTCGCCTCCGACCGTGAAAGCAGCCAGCGCGACCTGCTCGAAGCCATCGAGCGCGGCGAGTTCCCGCGCTGGAAGCTGTGCGTGCAGATCATGCCCGAGCATGAAGCCGAGACCTACCGCTTCCACCCCTTCGACCTGACCAAGGTCTGGAGCAAGAAGGACTACCCGCTGATCGAAGTGGGCGTGATGGAGCTCAACCGCAACCCGCGCAACTACCACGCCGATGTGGAGCAGGCCTCGTTCACGCCGGCCAACCTGGTGCCGGGCATCGGCCCCTCGCCCGACCGCATGCTGCAGTCGCGCCTGTTCTCGTATGGCGATGCCGCGCGCTACCGCCTGGGTGTGAACCACCACCAGATCCCCGTGAACGCTCCGCGCTGCCCCTACCACGCCTACCACCGCGATGGCGCCATGCGCGTGGACGGCAACTACGGCGGCACCATCGCCTACGAGCCCAACACCAAGGGCGAGTGGCAGGAGCAGCCCGCCTTCGCCGAGCCGCCTCTGGCCCTGCACGGCGCGGCCGACCGCTGGAACTACCGCGAGGACGATGCCGACTACTTCACCCAGCCCGGCGACCTGTTCCGCCTGCTCACGCCCGATGCGCAGCAGCGCCTGTTCGAGAACACGGCGCGCAACATCGCCGGCGTGTCCGAGCACATCGTGCAAAAGCACATAGCGCACTGCACCCAGGCCGACCCCGCCTACGGCAAGGGCGTGGCCGATGCCATTGCCCGCCAGAAGGCCGGCACGCTCTGACCGGCTGACGCCCACGGCAAAACGCCCCCGCATCGCCGGGGGCGTTTTTCATTTCACCATGACTCCAGCACCGAACTTTGCTGGACCACGCCGAAGCCCGATACAGCAGGTTTATCAATAACTTAGGCTAGTTCAACATATGCCGGTGCTTTCCGAAACCTGACCCGACTTCCCTTGCACTGGCCCCTATGAGGCTCCTGGGAATCTGGTCTTTCCGAGGAGTCATCGTGGCAAAACTCAAGCTCACCAAGTCCGCAGTCGATGCGGCGCAACCCCAGGCGCAGGCCGTCGAACTCCGGGACACGTTGGTGCCCGGCTTCCTGTGCAAGATTACACCAGCGGGCCGCAAGGTGTTCATGCTCCAGTACCGCACGAACGCCGGCGAGCGCCGCAAGCCCGCCATGGGCCTGTATGGGGAATTGACCGTCGAGCAGGCACGCTCGCTGGCCCAGGAATGGCTGGCCGAGGTGCGCAAGGGCGGCGACCCCAGCGCCGCCAAGGCCGCCGCCCGCGCAGCCCCCACCGTCAAGGAGCTGTGCGCCACGTTCATAGCGGACTACTCAAAGCAGCGCAACAAGCCCAGCACCCAGCGCGGGTACCAGGCCGTAATCGACCGCTGCATCGTTCCGATGCTGGGCCGCCTGAAGGTGCAGGACGTGAAGCGGCCGGACGTGGCTATGGCGATGAAGAAGATGGCCCATAAGCCGGCTGAGGCCAATCGCGCTTTCAGCGTCATGCGCAAGATGCTCAACCTGGCCGAGGTCTGGGGCCATCGGCCGGATGGCACAAACCCCTGCCGCCACGTCCCGATGTACCCCAACGGCAAGGCCACGCACCTAATCAGCGACGAGGACATGGGCAAGCTGTTCCGGCATCTTGGTCGGATCGAGGCCGAGGGGCTGGAGAACTACGTGATCCCGTTGGCGATCCGCCTGCAATTCGAGTTCGCCGGCCGACGCTCGGAAATCGTCGGCCTGCAATGGGCTTGGGTGGACCTGGAGAACCGCCGCGTGGTGTGGCCCGACAGCAAGACCGGCGGCATGTCCAAGCCCATGAGCGAGGAAGCCCACCGGTTGCTGTCCACTGCGCCGCGCCGGGACGGTTGCAGCCATGTGCTCCCCTCGCCGAGCCATCCGGGACGGCACATCACCACGGGCGAGTATTACGGTGGCTGGAGCCGCGCGCTCAAGGCGGCAGGCGCCGCGCATGTGGGCACGCACGGCATTCGGCACCGCTCGGCCACGGACATCGCCAACTCGGGCATTCCGGTCAAGGTCGGCATGGCGCTGACGGCGCACAAGACCGTTGCGATGTTTATGCGCTATGTCCACACCGAGGACGACCCGGTGCGCCAAGCAGCCGAACTGGTGGCGAAACGGCGCAAGGCCATCACCGGGGCTCGGCAGGCCGAAGGAGTGGCCGCATGACCCCGAAGGCATTGAGCACGCCGCTAGCTGCGCCTTCGGCGCTGCTGGGCGACATCCGGACCCTGATCGAGGCGGCGCGCAAGCGCGCTGCTGCTGCGGTGAACAGCGAGCTGACGATGCTGTACTGGCGCATCGGCCAGCGAATCCGCACACGGGTTCTGGATGGACGACGGGGCGCCTACGGGAAGGAAGTGCTGCCCACGCTGGCGGAGCAACTAGTACAGGACTACGGCAGCAGCTTCTCCGAGCAGAATCTGCGCCGGATGGTGCAGTTCGCCGCAACCTTCCCCGACGAGCGAATTCTCGTATCACTGATACGAGAATTGAGCTGGACCCACTTCATCGCCTTGATGCCGCTGAAAGACCCGCTTCAGCGGGATTACTACGCGCAGATGGCCAGTGCCGAGCGCTGGAGCGTGCGCACGCTGCGTGAGCGCATTGACTCAATGCTGTACGAGCGCACCGCGCTGTCCCAAAAGCCGGACGAGACGATCGCGCAGGAACTGGCGACCCTGCGCGATGCGCAGCGCATGTCGCCGGCGCTGGTCATGCGCGACCCATACATCCTCGACTTCCTGGGCCTGCGAGATACCTGGCATGAAGGCAACCTGGAGGCGGCCATCATCCGCGAAATGAAATCCTTCCTGCTGGAGCTGGGCGCAGGCTTCTCTTTCGTTGCCCGGCAAAGGCGCATTCAAATCGACGATGAGGATTTCCACCTCGATTTGCTGTTCTACAACCGCAAGCTGCGCCGGCTGGTGGCGGTGGAACTGAAGATCGGTGAGTTCAAGGCCCCCTACAAGGGGCAGATGGAGCTGTACCTGCGCTGGCTCGACAAGCACGAACGGGAGCCGGAGGAAGCCTCGCCGCTGGGGATCATCTTGTGCACCGGCAAGAAGTCAGAACAGATCGAACTGCTGGAGCTGGACAAGTCCGGCATCCACGTTGCCGAGTACATCACCACCTTGCAGCCGCGCGCGATGCTGGTCGAACGATTGCACCAGGCGGCCCAGCGCGCGCAATTCCAGGTTCAGCAACACGTGCGGGATTGAGCGACGAAGGCCGCCTGCTTCGGAAGTGTCAGGCGGGGAACAACATCTCAAGGCGTCCCGCCATCCACTCAAACGCATCCCGAGGTGTGTCATGCGCAGGCGGCACTGTCGCGGGGTCAAGAACAGCCTTGAACAGATAGGCCGCATTCTCCAGCCCTGCACTTCGTTCTCCCGCCTCGAAGTGCGCCACGACCTCCCTGAACCGAAGAATGGTCCGGGGATGCGTCGTACCTGGCCCCTTCTTTTCCGATTCGCACACGAACAGCCACGTCAGCGCGACTGCGATCATGAGGATACGGAACTCCCGTTGGAGTCCTTGCCCCGCATTGTCCAGAATCCACTCCGTTGCAAACGCATCTGCCCTGTGTTCCTGGCGCAGGGAAATGCTGCTGGGGACAAACTTCTGGTCGCCGCGGTGAACGTGCCCGATCTCATGCAGGAGTATCCAGCTCAGTGCGCCTAAGTAGACGTTGTTGATCCGCCATTCAACTGAGTCCTCCGACGGCGCGTTGGTTGGCGTTTTCAGGTTGCTTGGCCATGGACGATCGACATGAACTAGTGACCGAGCAAATGCGATGTACTCGCCGAGGTGAAGTGCTGCGAAGTACTGTCCAATGTCTATGCACGCATCCTTGTCATACTCCACAGCACGCTGAAGCCGTGAGGCGAAGTCCATGACATGGAACGCTACGTAGGAGAGACACCACAAGCTCGCTTGCCCAGCGCCGGTGAGGTAGATGGCCTTGTTCTCCGGTATGGCGAAAAACTGTGCGGGCTCATTGCTCCGCTCAATAGCCCATGTGTCCGCACCAACAACCTTGGAGGTCAACTCTGCACCTCGTTCTGGCGCAATGTTGAGGGGCGTCCGTTGGGCAATCTTGAATAGCCACTCCATCGCATCCCATGTTGTGAGGTTTGTCATCGCTGAATCTCCGTCTTCCCTGTAGATGTTGATATTCACTTTGGCTTTGCGCATCGATACGACCCATGGTACTCATCGCCGATGGCCACAAATACTGCGGCGCTGCGATGCTGAGTTAAATTGCTCATTTCAAGGGGGCTGGAATGAACTATGAACTCTTGGAGGATTCAGCGTGGCGCGGTCCTCTCATGCTGGCGATGCAGCGTGCCATCGTGGCCGATTTCAGCTCGACGGATTGGCATGAGCTTGGCTACCTGACGGGGTTCCACGACTACATTCGCGGACACGCCCGGCTGCTGCGAAGTTTGGGATTCGGGGACGAAGACTACGGTGCCTGTGTCTTTCAGGCGCTTGAGCACTTTGCAAACAACGACATCCGGGCACTGGTTGCCGTCGTAGATCACGCCAAGGTTCGCCCGCATCTTGAACGGGAACAAGCAGCCAAGCTCATTGAATTGGGATACCAGGCGGGGAATGTCCCCGCGGTGCTGCCGACTGTGTCTGCCTCCGAGGTTGTGCGTCGCGCGCTGCAAGATGCCGATCACTTGCTTGCCACATCGGGGGCGCCGAGTGCGATTGATCGACTTCACACCGCCATGCACGGATACCTGAAGTCCACTTGCCAGGACTGCGCGATCTCGCTTCCCGAAGGGGCGACGCTCACGCAGGCCTATAAGGCGCTTCGTGCTCATCATCCCGCGTTGCAGTCCTTGGGGGAGCATGACGGTGAGATAGGCAGAGTGCTGGGATCATTTGCATCTGTTCTCGATGCGCTCAATACCCTCCGCAACCATGGAAGCGTCGCCCATCCCAACGAAGACATTGTTGAACGTGCTGAGGGCGAACTGGTGGTCAATGCTGTCCGAACGATTTTTCACTACTTGAGCCAGAAGATGCGCTAGTGAAAGCAGCATGTCAGACCTCTTCGCAAAATTTCTGAACCTTAGGCATGCGTCTTGCGCTTGTTACAAAGCCAACCCGTAACGAGGGTGCGGCTAGGTTAAGAAATCTGCTTGCTCTTGACCCCCGCATTCGTCAGAAGCTGATAGAGGGTCGCAATTTTTGTTCGCGCACCGCGCTGCGCGCAGTACGTGAAAACCACGCGCTGCTTTGCGCGCGTGAACGCGACAAAGAACCCAGCAGTAGCCTCGATCTGATCGTTGGAGAAGCTCCACCATGCGCCATCATCCAATCCGACAAATATGACGCTGTGGTATTCGAGCCCTTTGCTTTTATGGATCGTCATCAGGGGGGTCGCATGTGTGCCTTCATAGTTGTCAAGCGCCGACGACCACTCGATGCCGCCGACCGACGACCCCCGCAGATGCTCTGCTACTGAGTCGAGCACCTTTTCGAGCCAGTCGCCCTGTCCGTAAGCTGGATGAACAGCGATCACTCTCTCACGACCGATGAACCGCAGGATATCGTCCACGATCGACCGTGACGCTGCCTGCGATTTTGGAGGGCTCGGGTAGGTGGCGCTGAGTTTGAGTACGTATGCGTCCAATTCTTGGGCAAGCCTGGCCTGCGCAACCTCATTGTCAGGAGCGACTCCCCGAAGGATGATGAGCGCCTCCTGGCACTCCGTCCAATACCGCCCCGCCGGGGAGGTCATTGCGAGACGCAGAACTGCAACGATCAGGCTGGAAGCAGCTTCCACCAGCAAATCCTGCAGCATGATTGCCCCGACCATTCCAGCTTCGTTGCGCAGGGGAATCCCCGCAGCTACAAAGGCCGGTTCGAGAACTGCCGCGTACTCGTTAGCTTTCTGCCGGACTAGCAAGACAAAATCTCGTGGACCGAGCCTGTTGGTTTTCATCTCGGTCGCGACAAAAGTGGCCAAGCGCTCCGCCTCGATCTCTGGTGTCGAAAAGTCCCAAATGGCGCAACTGTCACCAGCAATCGTACCGACGGCCTTCGATACCGGCGCCACAGATCGAGCGTCCAGAGCTTGCGCCAAGACGTGCTGAATACGCACCAACTCTGGTGACGAGCGATAGTTGTTGTAGAGCGGCGTTCGCGTCGCGCCGAAGTCTCCATCAAAGGCGGTGAAAGGATCGTCCATCGCCATTGCCCAGCGCATGATCTGCTGTTTGTTGTCTCCGACGGCGGTAATCACGGTGTTGGTGTCGACGAAGATGGTACGGACCAGGTCATATTGGATCTGGGTCGTGTCCTGGAACTCATCCATGAACAGATGCGAATACGTCAGCCGAAGCGCGTCGCGCGCCATCGGATTAACCCGCAACAGAAGTTCGGCGAGTCGCCCGATCATGGGAAATGACAAGGCGCTCTTTCTACCTGCGTGAAGCGACATTTGCCAGAAACGATCCGCAGCCCACTGGGCGGGTGTCGGATGAAGCCAACCATCCACCAGCAGCGGCGATCCCACCAGATGACGACGCTCGAAAGCTTTTACCGATATCGCCTGGATGTCGGCATGGGTGCCGACTGAGGCTGGAGGCGCTCCGACCTGTTGATATAGGAAGTCCCGGTAATCCCGATCACCGGGGAACATGACGTCGTAGTCGCGCCGCGGCCGCCAGCGCTCGGGTAGCGCCTGACCGAAGCGGTCGATCAACCCTTTCGCAAAGGCGTCGAAGGTCATCGAGTCGAGGCGTTCGGCATGGCTGCGATGGCAGCGCTGGCGAACGCGTGCAGCGAGGTTTGTCGCTGCGTCGCGCTTGAAACTGATCGCGAGGATTCGCCTTGGCGCAGGTGCAGCGCCTGTTTGAAGAAGATAAGCAGCGCGTTGCGCGAGAAGTTCCGTCTTGCCCGCGCCCGGACCAGCAATAACTGATCGATGATCCGTCGCACGAACGACCTTGAGCGCATTGGCTTCGAGCGCAGCAACGCCCACTGGCTTCCAGTCCTCCGGTCGGACCCATCGCGACAGCACGGCCATGCCTAGTCCCTCCGCAACGACTTAGCGATGTGATTGAGAACCTCCGCCAGCACAGCTGGCATACCCTTCTTCAGGTCCTTTACCGTGATATGCGTCAGGGCAGCAAGGTGCGTTGCTGGCTTGCTGTTGGTTAGAAAATGATAGCGATAGGCCGGCAGCAGATCAGGGTAACCCTGGAACGGTCCGGTATACAGAGTGAGCCCTGGTCCTGCGGTTCCGAGGACCACCTCCGCAGCCTTGTCTACCGCCATCTTCGGACCGCCCCCCTTGGGGATGATTGCTCGGTATGCATCGGGAAACGCTTCCAGCATGGCTAGATCAAGATCGAGCGGTGCTGAGAAATAGACGCCGTGCGGCTTGAGACAGTCTATCCAGCCCTTCAGGATCTTGCGATCCTCCGGATCTTGCCAAGTGTGCATCGCTGCAAAACTTTCGTCGGACAACACGCCGCCATCGATCTTCAAGAGACCAGCTTTGGGTACGCCAAATTCGATGAGCTTTTCGATCGCCGTCTTCAATCTGCCAAAGCCACCACCTTCGCGCCCCAGATCGAGATCCAGCAGGGTCGCGTGGGGGATACCTAGCTGTTTCAGCAGCCGCCAGAAATGCTGCACATGGCGCCCTCCCAGCGGCACGATGGCAACGAAAGCTGGGTCAATCAGGAGGTCGAGTGCTTCTGCCAGGCGAGGTAAGACGATCCGCTCCGAATCACCTTCCACAAGGAGTACGAACCGGGCGAAGTAGAGTTCGGGATAGGCGAGCATGGCGCCACGGACGAACTTGGCTGCCTCATCAGTCCCTGCCGGCATCTTGATCTTCTTGACCGACGAGACGCGTGTTTTCGGATCGCAGCGGCAGTAGCGCACTTCACGCGGATTGACGCGGCTCAGCACTGCCGGGGAATGGCTGGTGACTATGGCCTGAGCGCCTCCTGCATCGGTCAGCGAGCGAACCTGGCGGATGATGCGGGCGAGGAAGTAAGGCGAGAGATGGTTCTCCGGCTCTTCCAGAGCGAACAGTGTGAGCGCGGGGATACGCAGGGTGTCGTCGCGAAATCCTTTCACCGTGCCCGCCACCACCTCACGCTCCAGATCGAAAACGGCCGCAGCCAAAGCGAAATAGAAAAGCGATTGCTGTCCGTCGCTCAAAGCGTCGAGGCTGCGTTCCTGACCGTCTGGTCCCTGCTCGAAGATTACGGCAATCTTGTTGACGACCTCTTCGAACCGACGGCTGACCAGGCTAAGTCTGGGTTTCGTATCGACCACGTCATCGTGAAGACCCGACCAACGCTCTTGAAGGGCACTGCCGATCGCGGCAATCGCCGATTCGCCTTCGAATGCGGCGGCGAGGTTCTCGGCGCTCTCCTGAACAGCCTCCTCGGTGTCGGATGACCATTCGATTGCTCGGAGTAAGCGAGCGGCGAGTGCGCCGGCCGTTGCCCGAACCTGAACTGCCGCGTCTCGGCTGGCGGGTGTGTAGTAAAGCTGGATCAGGCCTCGATCCGATGCTGAGACCGGGTGGCACTGCTCCTCAGTCGGATCATCGTCAAGTGTGTCCACCCAGAAAAGGTCCTGTGCAACCTCGCCCTCCAGCGTCCCGTCGTCTTCCCATCGCGCTTCGAGGCGAATTCGACAGACTGGCGATTCCTCCTCCCTTTCTATCAGCATGTGTCGGAATGAGGGAGCGATTGTCTCCGGCGTCGCGGTGCCGTCGTACAGTTCGGGAAATCCGATCAAGACGTCAATAAACAGATTCTTGGCTTCTCGATCGTCGGGATCGTCCTCTGCCCCTAGGTGAAAATCCGAACGTAACACGGTGCGCTGAGCGCGCGATACACCGAACAATTTCGAGAGCGCCTGCAGAAGGGCTGTCTTTCCCGCTGCATTCGGACCTACGACGGCAGTGATTTCTGAAGAGATTGAAACTGTTATAGGTTCGGGGCCAAAACACCGAAATCCCGACAGTGTTATAGATTCAATACGCACTAACCATTCCTCCCATATGAGGCAACGTGTTCATTCGACGCGAGTATATGAATCGCAACGTAGCAGTTACGTTGGAGCGGAGTGCAGTGGCTTTCAGTGGCAGATGTGACATGCGCATTTCAAGTTTGCTGCTGTCGTAGCTACATATTTCGTAAGAGTTGGGCGTCCCCGGCCAGGAAACATGGCCGGTCGCGCTGTCGTGCTGCGCATCAAGCCCCCTTCGGGGTCTCGCCCCATTCGGGCTCCCATCGTTCCCTCACTCCGTTCGGCTGACGCCTCCGGCCCGGCTTCCAGCTTCGGGCCTGCGCGCTTCGCTTGCCGTGCGGTCGGCGTGTGGGGAAGGCCGTTGCCTTGTTCAGCCGTCTTCCCTGACTCCATCACCTTGTCCGCGACTGTAGCCCGCTCCCGTGTGCCATCAAGGCGCGCAGGGCCGTGTCCTCGGCTGCGCCTGCGGGCCGCACTAACCCTGCGCTTGTCTCCTTGACGGCCCCCGTCCACGGGCTCCCTTTCGTCGCGGGCGATGAACTCAGGAAAGACGGTGGCAACGAGGCCAACCGGGTTCTTCGTGCCGACCGCACCAAACAGCCACCAGGCTGGGCTCCGAATCTAGGAATCCGGTGTGCGGTTTTCTTCAACAGCCTTTTTGTTCAGGAGAACGCCATGCTTGCCAACCGTTTCGCTTCCCGCTCCCCCGCGCTGCGCAGCGACACCCCTCTGTCCGATGACCAGATTCGCAGGGTGGCCCCGTCCATCTTCGCGGACGCCCCGCACCAAAGCCGCTCCGAACGGTACGCCTACATCCCCACGGCGGCGGTGCTGACCGAGTTGCGCAACGAAGGGTTTCAGCCCTTCATGGTGACGCAAACCCGCGTGCGCGATGAAGGCAAGCGCGAGCACACCAAACACATGCTGCGCCTGCGCCATGCCAGCCAGATCAACGGAACAGAAGCCAATGAAATCATCCTGCTGAACTCGCACGATGGCACCAGCAGCTACCAGATGCTGGCGGGCCAGTTCAGATTCGTTTGCAGCAATGGGCTGGTGTGCGGCGACACAGTGGCCGATGTGCGCGTGCCCCACAAAGGCGATGTGGCGGGCCAAGTCATCGAAGGTGCCTTCGAGGTGCTGCACGGCTTTGACCGCGTGAAGGAGTCGCGCGACCTGATGCGCGGCATCACCTTGGACGATGGCAAATCGCAAGTGTTCGCCCGCGCCGCGCTTGCCCTCAAGTACGACGATCCGACCAAGCCTGCGCCCATCACGGAATCGCAAATCCTGATGCCGCGCCGCTTCGACGACCGCCGCCCCGACCTGTGGAGTGTGTTCAACCGCACGCAGGAGAACCTGACCAAGGGCGGATTGTCCGGCCGTGCTGCCAATGGCCGCAGGCAGCAGACCCGCCCCGTGCAGGGCATCGATTCCGACATTCGCCTGAACCGCGCCCTGTGGCTGCTGGCCGATGGCATGCGCCAGTTGAAGGCTTGAACCGTTCCCCCCCGCCGGAGGGGCGGTTCCCTCCATCCCCTTGTTTCACTCGATTGGAGATTCACCATGAACGCCGTTACCACCACCGAAGCCCAAGCCGTCCACACCGCAGCCAGCAGCGTCGCCAACGTGCTGCAAGCTGCCGACCCGAGCAAGCACATGATCCTGGTGCCGCTGTCGCGGCTGGTGCTGCGCCCCACGGGCCGCAACGTGCGCAAGACCGTCCCGCGCATGTCCATCCCCGAACTGGCCGCAAGCATCCAGCGCGTGGGCCTGCTGCAAAACCTGATCGTGATTCCCACCTCCGATGGCGTGCACTACGAGGTGGTGGCCGGTGGCCGACGCCTCGCGGCCCTCAAGCTGCTGGCGAAAAAGCACCGCATCGCCAAGGATTGGAACGTGCCCTGCCTGCAGGTGGCCGATGGCACGGCACGGACTGCCAGCCTCACCGAGAACGTGCAGCGAGAGGCCATGCACCCGGCTGACCAGTTCGAGGCCTTCGCCGCCCTGGTAGCCGAGGGCCGGCCCATCGAGGACATTGCGGCGGATTTCTCCGTAACGCCGCTGGTGGTGCAGCGCCGTTTGAAGCTGGCGAACGTCTCGCCGCGCCTGATGGACGACTACCGTGCTGATGCCGTGACGCTCGATCAGTTGATGGCCCTTGCCATCACCGACGACCATGCCGCGCAGGAGGCCGCGTTCTACGATGCGCCGCAGTGGCAGCGCAACCCGTCCGCGCTGCGCGAGCGCCTGACCGAGCGCGAGATTGCAGCCTCGCATCCACTGGTGCGCTTCGTCGGGCTGGACGCCTACGAAGCCGCAGGCGGCGGCATCCGCCGCGACCTGTTCGCGGAAGGCGATGCGGGCGTGTATGTGTCCGACACTGTGATGCTGGAAACGCTGGTGCGTGAGAAGCTGACCAGCATGGCCGACACCATCCGCACCGAGGGCTGGGCCTGGGTGGACGCCACCCCCGCCATGACCCATGCCGACCTGCAAGCTTTTCAGCGTGCCCCGAGGGAGCGGCGCACACCGAACAAGCGCCAGGCGCAGCGTATCGAGCGGATGCAAGAGAAGATGCAGGCAGCAGGCGATGCTGTGGATGCGGCGATGGACGCCGACGACGAGGACAAGGCCGAAGCCTTGCAGGAAGAAGGCGAACGCCTGGGCGAGCAGTTGCAGGCGCTGGAAGACGGCTTGCAGGGCTACAGCGCGAGTGTGAAAGCCGCAGCCGGTGCCGTTGTGACCATCGACCGCAACGGGGACGCCGTGATCCATCGCGGGCTACTGCGCGAGGCCGAGGCCAAGGCGCTGCGCACGCTGGAAAAGCTGCGCCAAGGCTTTGCGGAGGGCGAAGGCACGAACGACGACCACAGTGAAGCGGCGGAAGAAGGCCGTGCCCCCGCCGTCTCCGACCGGCTGGCGCAGCGCCTGAGCGCGCACCGCACCGCCGCGCTGCAAATCGAGGTCGCCCGGCATCCGCAAACGGCGCTGGCCGCGCTGGTGCATGGCATGGTGCAGAGCGTTATGCAGGGGCGCTACTACGGGCACGACATGCCCATGGGGGTTGGCCTCACGGTGCAAGACCGGCTGGAAGGCATGGCCCCAGACTGGCCGGAATCACCCGCCTCCCTGGCGCTGCGCGAGATGCGGCAGGCATGGGGCGACAAGCTACCCGAGAACAGCGCAGCACTGTTCGCCGCGCTGCTGGCGATGGAGCAAGGCGAGCTGGTTCAGCAGCTGGCCGTGTGCGTGGCGGGGGCGGTGGACGTCGTAACCCCGCGCGCCACGCCGCACCAGCCCGGCGCGGAACTGGCGCAGGCCGTGGGCCTCGACATGGCCGCATGGTGGAAACCGAGCGCGGAAGGCTACTTCAAGCACGTTCCGAAAGCCGCAATCTTGCAAGCCGTGGGCGAGTTCGCGCCGGATCACGTCAACCGGCTGGGCAAGCTCAAGAAGGCTGACATTGCCAGCGAAGCCGAGCGGCTGGCCGATGGCACGGGCTGGATGCCGGCCGTGTTCAGGGGCGAAGGCTCGCGACACACTGTGCAGGATGCAGTGCCAGATGCGAATGCACCAGCACCAGACGAAGCCACCTCAGAAGCAGATGAAAGGCCGCCTGCCAAGCCATTGGCGGCGTGACCATTACCCGCAAGCAGGCGCCTCGGTTTGTCCGGGGCGTTTTGCTGCGCGATCAGCACCGGCCCCAAAGCTGTTCCACCTTTGGGGCCGGTGGTCAAAAATCCGGGTGCGGCGGTGGCCGCACCCGGCGAAAGCCAACTCAAAATGATCCAGACTAGCGTTCAGTCCGATAACTACAAAAAGGGTTTAGATGCGAACGGAAATATTTACCGCACAAATTCCACATATCTACGGCGAGTTTGCCGATCTGGTGGGTGAAGATCATTGGCGCAAGCGCGTCAGGAAGATTAAAGAGGAGATTAGGGGCTTTCCCTTCTTGTCGCAGCACCTCACCGAGGAGAACGACATTGCTCTGCAGTTAGAAGGACTGCGCAATCTTCAGGAGCGCTATGGGCGTGCCAGCAACTGGCCTGAAGTTGGACGGCAGTTTTATTCCGCCGCTGCGCTGGCATTTCAAGTCGTAACGATGGCAAATGGCCTCAGTGCCATCATGCGCCAGAGATTGATTCGGCGACTGCATGGAGCTTTGAAGAATCCGGACGATATGCGAGGCATGCGCCTCGAACTCTCAATTGCAACTCACTTCGCACGACGCGATCAAACAATTGTCTGGCCGGAGATGGAGGGCGGAGGAACATTCGACCTCTTATTGCCGGGCATGGGGAAAAGCGGTCTTGAGATCGAGTGCAAGTCGATTTCAGGCACCAAGGGT
Source organism: Delftia sp. JD2 (assembly GCF_001682645.1). NCBI lineage: Bacteria > Pseudomonadati > Pseudomonadota > Betaproteobacteria > Burkholderiales > Comamonadaceae > Delftia > Delftia sp. JD2. Next base: position 59,291 of record NZ_LFJT01000026.1, on the reverse strand, counting down.
TACGCGGTCAACAAGCGCGAAGCGCTGACATTTTTCCATCATGTATCCCGTCAGTTGGCACCCATGATCAAGACGCTCCGCGCAGGAATTGGGGTTGTCGTGACAGTCCCGGATCGTTTGCCTGCGATGGAGCGTGATCGAATCGCTCTTGCTGCCGATGTGGCCCGCCAAGTGAGGGCGGGACAGACCGTGGCATTGCCCAGCGGGGCGCATGTTCGTGTGGTCGAATTCGATGCTGCGCGATTGTCTGAGTTGCCGGATGACATGTTGGAGACAGTCGGTCGATCCGTACTGGAAGAGGCAACGGGAACCCGAAACCGCCACACGATGGCAATAGGTCAGAAGTCAGGCGGTGCGATTGTGGTTGCTGTTCAATCACAAAGGGATGATGCGTTTCTTCAGTCGACGTTCGAAGTGCTTGGCGATGCGGCACGCCGCCAACTCACAGGCCAGCGCGCGGGAGTTTTGCTGGCTGGCCTCGATGGATTGGAGGCGGAGCAGCTCTTGTCCGTCGCGGATCAGGACAACAATCCCAGTGAGCAACCAACAGCGTTGGCCCTGCGCGTCAGCGATTTTCTGTCCTCCCCTGCGCGCAGTCATCTTGTTGGATTGGGCTTTCTCAGCCGGGGCACCATGCGGTCCGTAACGGCTGGCATTGTTGACTCCGGCGGTGTGGCATATCACTTCCCATGTCCTCTGAGTCCCCAATGGCATTCTGACTTTCAAGGCATGTTTTCTACTCTCCAGACTTGAGCGTGTCGGCGCTTTGCGCCGCCGGGCTTTCGGGCTGCGCCCCGTGCCGGCGTTGCCGTCGCTGCCATTCGGCTTCAATCCGCTCACGCCTTCGCGCCTGCGGCGCTGCGCGCTGTGCTTGCCTCCAGGGGACAGTCCCAAGGACTCTCCCCGCCGCGCGTGGCTTGGCGCCCCTCGATACCGCCGAACCGGCATGCGCCGGATCGGCCAGGTCAGAGCTCCACCGCAATGTGCAGGGTTGCGGTGGATACGCCTGAGCTTGCTGCGGCAGGTTGCGCAAATGGGTTCCGTCCTCAACGCTGGCGGTTCGTACCCATCACGTCACGGAGGACGGTTCACGCTAGTTCACGTCATCCCCGTCCGGCATTGCCATGGAACTTCCACGCCAAGCCTCAAGACCGGGGCCGCAAGGTGCGGCAGGGGCTTTCTCGCCTGTCGTCGGGTGGTTGACCTGGCCCGCTTCAGTGGGCGAGCCGGAGCAGCCTTCGTGCGGGGATACCGAGTAGACCATGGCTCCTTTCAGAGTGGTTCGGCCCAAGGCGTCCTTGTGTTGTTGTGAATCCTGGCGGTGGCGCGGCTGCGCCTCGGGCGTCATGGCTGCAACCGTACGGCGAAAGCAATTTCCCCTGTGCTGCGCACGTTCCTCGCGAGGCCAAATTGTTGTCGCCTCCCGGTTCTTCACCGCGTTGCGACCGCAAGCGGTGCAGCCCGCCCGTCCCCCGCCGGCCGGATCACAACAAGGACGCGATGGGCGCGAACCTTGTTCAACCGAAAAGGAGTTTCATCATGGCCAACATCGGCACCTTCACCGCAGGCAAAGACGGCTTCACCGGCACGCTTCGCACCCTGACGCTCAACGTCAAGGTCAAGCTGGCTCCCAACGACAAAGGGGACAGCGAGAAGGCCCCGGACTTCCGCGTTCAGGCCGCCGGTCACGATATCGGGGCTGCGTGGCGCAAAACGAGCGAGGCCGGCCGTGAATACCTGTCCGTGAGCATCGATGACCCTTCATTCCCGGCCCGGTCTATGCCCGCCTGATTGAAAGCGAGGACGGCACGCACGACCTGATCTGGTCGCGCAGCAAGGCCACCTGATTGGTGTCCCACAGGCCCCGCCTCGCGGCGGGGCCTTTATCTGCCGCGCTGTCAGCGTGCTTTTGTTCTTCTACGTAAATCCGGTTCTGTTCCTTTGTTCTTCTACGGATGGTCGTAGATGCACGCACGCGGAAATGTTCTTCTGATGGATTCCACGCAAGCGGAAACGAGGTTCTGATCTTCTGTGGGATGGTGGGCGTCGCGGCCTGCAGCCGCCGCGCTCTTGTGCTGGCGCATCGAGCCTGAAGTCTCGACCCGTTCGGGCGCCGATCGCTGACGCGCTTCGCTTGCCAATATCAGAGGCTGTGTAGATATTGGAGGGGCTGGCTTACTGTGACCTTCATCGTGTCACCGCCCGCAACCGTCAAAGCCTGTGACGGAACACCACGCCATGAACGCTGGGGCGAACGCGCTCAATCGGGACTGATGCCACGCCATCGGCTATTGACCCGCATACAGCGCAGATCTGCGGCATGACATACGTCACCTTGAGCAGTAGCCACGAGGTGGACAAGGAGACATCGGCCTACGCAGGCAAGGCGCGATGGTGCGTGCTTTCGGATTACAGCCCACACCCAAACACGTTGCATTTGATGACATCTTTTCGCTGGATTCGTTGACCTTGATCGGGATGTGCGAACGCCCTCCACGCAGCCCGTAGCATTTCGTCCTGCGCCTCGACAGGAGGCAGGGTCATGGCGAGTTCGCCTCCCGCGCATTGGCATCCCGCTGCCGCGTACCTGTACGCGCTGCATCTGGACGGGCCTGCGCTGGCGTGGGAGTACCTGCGGCGCAGCCCTCGCTATCGTGCAGACTGGCAGCAGCACCTGCAGGTCTCGGCTCACCACCTGGCGCCACGCTGGGGCCTGCGCCTCTTTGAAAACCCTACGCGTGATGGACGCGAGGCCATGCCGGACTGGCAGCAGTTGGTCGCTACCCAACTGCATCCCGACGCCGATCCACGCGATGGGGCGCACGCCTTTGATCTCTGGACGTTTCCCGGCCATCGCCGCCTTCGGCTCGACGGCGAGCGCCTGCGGCTGGCCGTCACCGCGCCGGGCCGTGAACTCCGCGTAGCCATCGCGCCCGCGCTGCAGCACGGCATGCCGTGGACCCATACAGGTCGCACGCCTGAGAACCTGCGCGAGCCCTACGCCGCTGGTCGCGCCCTTGAACGCCCCAGCGCCGCCACCCTCATGGAGATGTACACACTGCAGGCCCTGGACGGCCACCTGGCAGGCGCGAGCCTGCAGGAGTTGGCCCGCGTGATGTTCCCAACCCACGGCCAGCCCGAGACCTGGCATCCCGACACCGGCCTGCGCTCGAAGGTGCGGCGACTGGTGCGCCGTGGCACGGCCCTGATGGACGGTGGCTACTTGGCCTTACTGCAAAACGCTCCTGCTGAACAGGGCCGTTCGCGGCGCGCATCGAACGGCCCTGCCCGAAACAGCGGCCATTCCTGAGACTGCCTGAACCGGTGGCGCTTGTGCCATCGGCGACCGGCACCGATGGAGGCCCATGCCATGAGCAACACCCCGATGCGCCCGTACAGCGCCCCTGCGGCCACGCCGCAAGCCGCCCGCGCGGCGTCTTCTGCAGCCACTTCACCTACCACACCCGCAGCGCGGGCGCGCTACCTCACCAACGACGAGGCCGCCGAATTCCTGCGCCTGTCGCCGCGCACGCTGGAAAAGCAGCGCGTCATCGGCGGCGGGCCGCGCTTTCGGAAGTTTGGCCGGCGCGTGATGTACGCCGTGGCAGACCTCGAAGCCTGGGCAGATGCGCGCAGCTTCGGCGCCACCTCCGATCTCGAATATGCCGAGCGCCATCCCCATGATGCGCGCCCCCGCTGATCGAACGGGCGCCGAGGGTCTCCGTCGTGTCCTGCGGTCGAGCCGGCCTGATCTGGATCAGGTTTGATTGGAGCGGCCGCTCACCCGTGTATAGCGCAGCGGCTGCCCCTACCTTTTACCCATACTTCGGGGCTGCCTACCATGGACAGACCCGTGACGATGGCTTTGCATGGTTTGCCGGATTTGGTGAATCCCGCGCAGACGACTTTGTAGCCTGAACGGTGCCACGCGAGGTAATCCTCTCGGCTCACCCGATAGTGTTCGGCAAGGTATCCAACAGGATCGGCCACATACCTGATTACTTCCTGGGATGAAAGTGGAACGGTCGCTTGACCATGCGGATCGTCATGCGTTGCGTAGAACCCGACTTGCTTTTCGGCCAGTTCTTTGACGACGTCCACGAGTTGATTGGTCATGAATGCGATTTGAACAAAAGTGAAAGAACGAATGGTAGCTCTTGGCCAGAGCGCCGTAGGCAGGTTCAAGTATTAGTGGAGTGCGGGCAGATGCAAGACGACTCCCAGCTTCTGACAATATCCGTCAGGTTTGTGCATGATGTCGGCATGACCATTGAACCGTGGGCTGATGCCCAGCTATCCGAAGCGCTGCCTCTGCTTGCTCAGGGCGGCGAGAGTGAGACCGTCGAATTCAAGCGGGAGTTGCCGAAGCAGGTGCGGGATCTTGCCAAGGAGATCGCAGCTTTCGCTTCCACCGGCGGTGGCCAGATTCTTCTTGGGGTGGCGGATGATGGCTCGATTCCCGGAGTCGCCAACGCACATGATCCAGCGATTCGGGATGAATTTGAAAGGAGGCTCGTGGGTGTATGTCAGATCATCGATCCTCCTGTTCGTCCCAGCATCAGTTGGGCATCGGCCAATGGGGGCGGCGTTCTCGTCATAACCGTCGAGAAGGGTTCGGAGTCTCTTTACTACGTGGATGGGCGTGCGTACATCCGGCACGGCCCGGTTTCCCGACCGGCGACGGCTGCAGAGATTCGTGCTGCCTTGGTCCCCGCGGCCGCAGCGGAGGGTGCCAAGAATCACCCGGAACTGTCCGCGCTAGCCGACGTGCTTGCCAATGTGCGGCGCTGGAGCGACACGGATGCCGAGATGCGAAGCCTGAAACCCTGGGTTGATGAGTGGTCGGCGGATGCTGAAACCCATGCGTCCAGGCTGCGTGATCTGTCCGTCACCGACTGGGCCATTGAGGGCGACGTCAATGAGCGGTTGGAAGCCATGGCCGAGAAACTGGATGAGGTCGCGCATTTCCGGCACTACCTCGGCGGAGGAGACAGCTTCGACGATGTATGCAACTCTGCAGGCTTCGTTGCTGCGGAGTTGATGCGGGAACTGGTCGATCCTGTCGAAATCAGCCAAGAGACTCAGCGCGAAGTCTTGGAGGCGGTTGCCAAGCTGGCTCGCAAGTTGGCCCAGATGTGGGACCGAGCCGGAAAAGAGATCTTCGACGGGCGCGTCGAGAAAGCCCAGCAAGAAACCTATGGTGTCGGCCAGCAAATCGCGAAATGGACCTACTTCAAGTTGTCCTTGCTGCCGGAAAGCACGCTGCTCGATGTGCGCCGAATCGGTCTTGGCCTGCTCCAACTGGTGTCTATGAGGGTCTACATGGACGGCGGCGCGTCTCTTCAGCGCATCGTCGATGACGCTCAGGTTCTGGTGACCGAGCTGAAGGCGAGTGTGGAGAGTTTCCCGCGCTTCGACCGGTGAGTGTCTTTTTTGCCGCAATTTGGGCCTCGGACTGCTGCGAACCGCGACCATAGGCATGGCTCGCAGCGCCGATGCACTGACCAGCTCTCGTGGGCGGCGCTTATGCGCTGGCTCGCGCCTCAGGTCGCCGGAGACGCACAATCCCTCGGCTCCCATGCGACTCCTGGCTCGGATGCAGTGCGTTCGCCCCCGGAACGCGAATACTCTCTAAACCCGCGTCAGATATGGATTTGCGTCCATTGAGTGGAAGCAGAAATCTCTTGACAGCGGACATTTTTCATGGCGCGCCCGACCCTCAGGCCACGGCCTTGAAGGCGGGAAGCTTGTCACCCAGCCGCTTTCCCATCTCCGTGCCCAGGGCCTGCAGGCCGCTCATGGGGCGCACCATGACCTCGAATTCCCGGATCAGCCCCTGCTCGTCGAAGCGGATGAAGTCGATGCCCTTGAGGTTTTTGCCGCCCACGCTGGCGCTGAACTCCAGCACCACGTCCAGGCCGTCATCGCTGGCCATCTGGCGGTGGTAGGTGAAGTTCTCGAACACCTGGACCACGGTGGACAGCGCCAGCATCAGCGCGGGTGCCGAGGCATAGGGCGTGTTGGCCATGGGCGAGCGGAACACTGCATCGGGATGGACGATGGTGTGCAGCTCGCCCAGGTCGCTGGCGGCAACCATGCGATGCCACAGCTCCAGGGAGCGGGCGACTGCGGGATGGGCGTTCTTCGGGGGCTGGGACATGCTTGTCTCCTGGTGGTTGAGGTGGGAAACGGAATCGGGCGGCGCCCTCAAAGGCTGGCCGCCAGCGTGGTGCCTTGCACGATGGCGCGCTTGGCGTCGAGTTCGGCCGCCACGTCGGCGCCGCCGATCAGGTGCACGCTGCAGCCCGCCGCGCTCAGGGCCGCATGCAGCTCGCGCTGCGGCTCCTGGCCCGCGCAGAGCACGACGTTGTCCACCTCCAGCAGTTGCGGCTGGCCGTCCACGGTGATGTGCAGGCCGGCGTCGTCGATGCGCTCATAGGCCACGCCCGAGCCCATGGCCACGCTGCGCGCCTTCAGCGAGGTGCGGTGTATCCAGCCCGTGGTCTTGCCCAGCTGGTCGCCCACCTTGGTGGACTTGCGCTGCAGCAGGTGCACGCGGCGCGGCGAGGGCTCGGCCTGCGGCTGCGCCAGGCCGCCGGCCTGGGCGTAGTCCGTGTCTATGCCCCACTCCGCATAGAACTTGCGGGGCGCCACGGCGCCGCTGTCGCCGGCATGGGTCAGGTACTCGGCCACATCGAAACCTATGCCGCCCGCGCCGATGATGGCCACGCGCTCGCCCACGGGCCTGTCGCCCTGCAGCACGTCCAGGTAGCCGAGCACCTTGGGATGGTCAACGCCGTCGATGGCGGGAACGCGCGGCCGTATGCCCGTGGCCAGCACGATCTCGTCATAGCCGCCCTCGATGAGCTGGGCGGCCTCCACGCGGTGGCCCAGTCGCAGCGCCACGCCGCCCAGCTCCAGCTGGCGGCGGAAATAGCGCAGCGTCTCGTGGAACTCCTCCTTGCCGGGCACCTTCTTGGCAATGTTGAACTGCCCGCCAATCTCGCTGGCCGCATCGAACAGCGTCACCGCATGGCCGCGCTGCGCGGCGGTGACAGCGAAGCTCAGGCCCGCCGGGCCGGCGCCCACCACGGCGATGCGCTTGGCGGCGGGCGCGGGCGCAATCACCAGCTCGGTCTCATGGCAGGCGCGCGGGTTGACCAGGCAGGAGGTGATCTTGCCGCCAAAGGTATGGTCCAGGCAGGCCTGGTTGCAGGCAATGCAGGTGTTGATCTCGTCGGCCCGGCCCTGGCGCGCCTTGCGCACGAAGTCGCCATCGGCCAGCAGCGGCCGGGCCATGGAGACCATGTCGGCATAGCCCTCGGCCAGCAGGCGCTCGGCCACTTCGGGCGTGTTGATGCGGTTGGAGGTGATCAGCGGGATGCCCACCTGCCCCATCACGCGCTGCGTGACCCAGGCATACGCGGCGCGCGGCACCTTGGTGGCGATGGTGGGGATGCGCGCCTCGTGCCAGCCTATGCCCGTGTTCAGCAGCGTGGCGCCCGCGGCCTCGATGGCCTGGGCCAGCGCGATCACTTCCTCCAGCGTGGAGCCGCCTTCCACCAGGTCCAGCATGGACAGGCGGTAGATGATGATGAAGTCCCGCCCCACGCGCTGGCGCGTGCGCCGCACGATCTCCACCGCAAAGCGCATGCGGCCCGCGTAGCTGCCGCCCCATTCGTCATCGCGGTGGTTGGTGCGTGCGGCGATGAACTCGTTGATCAGATAGCCCTCCGAGCCCATGATCTCCACGCCGTCGTAGCCCGCATGCCGGGCCAGGGCTGCGCAGCGCACAAAGTCCTCGATGGTCTGCTCCACCTCGTCGCCCGTCAGCGCATGCGGCACGAAGGGGTTGATGGGCGCCTGCAGCGCGCTGGGCGCCACCAGCCCGGGCTGGTAGGCATAGCGGCCGAAGTGCAGGATCTGCATGGCGATCTTGCCGCCCTCGGCATGAACGGCCTGCGTGACGATGCGGTGCTGGTCCGCCTCGTGCTCATTGACCATCATGGCGCCGCCCTTCATGGGCCGGCCGCGCTCATTGGGGGCGATGCCGCCCGTGACGATCAAGCCCACCTCGCCGCGCGCGCGCTCGGCGTAGAAGGCGGCCATGCGCTCGAAGCCGTTGGGCGCCTCCTCCAGGCCCACATGCATGGAGCCCATGAGCACGCGGTTTCTGAGCGTGGTGAAGCCCAGGTCCAGTTCGGCATTCAGGTGGGGGTAGTGGGTCATGCCTGTCTCGCTTTTTTATGCAACTGATTGCATGAATGTAGTCAGCCTCCTTTATTTATGCAACTGGTTGCGCAAAAAATTGCAAAAATGACTGCAGCGCTTGGCCGCACCTCCATGCAGGCCCGTAAGATGGCGCCCAGCGCCAGTCCCTTTGTTGCCGATGTCCCTGCCACACGCCCTTCTCACCGCCTTGGTCGAGCACCCCTGCTCGGGCTCGGAACTTGCCGAGCGCTTCGACCGCTCCATCGGCTATTTCTGGAACGCCACGCACCAGCAGATCTACCGCGAACTCGCCCGGCTGGAAGAGGCGCAATGGATCGAGGCCCTGCCCGCCGAATCCGGCCGGGGCCGCAAGCGCCAGTACCGCATCCTGCCCACGGGCCGCAAGGAGCTCAAGCGCTGGGTGGCCGAGCAGGAAGACCCCAAGCCGCTGCGCGAGGAATGGATGGTCCGCCTGCGTGCCGAGGCGGTGGTGGGCCCCTGCGGACTGCAGGACGAAGTGCAGCGGCTGCTGGCACTGCACCAGGCGCAGCTGGACGTCTACCAGCGCCTGGAGCAGCGCGATTTCCTGGACAAGCCGCCCACGCGCGAGCGGCGGCTGCAGCACCTGGTGCTCAAGGCCGGCATACAGCAGGAGCAGCTGTGGATAGGCCTGCTGCAGGAAGCCCGGGAGATCCTGGACATGCCGGCCAGGCCCTGAGGAACGGTCGCGACGGCCGCCTCAGCCCTTGTTCAAGCCGTGCAGCGCCAGCCCCGGCGCCTCCAGCCGGGCACGCAGAATGCGCCCGTGCGTGGAGTCCGTCACATACAGCGTGCGGCGGTCCGCGCCGCCAAAGGCCAGGTTGGTGAGCGAGCTTCCCGGCACGCCACGCAGCACCTGTACGGGCTCGGCACGGTGGTTGAGCACCCACACCAGGCCCAGGCCCGGGTTGGCCACCAGCAGCCGGCCCTGGTCATCCATGGCCAAGCCGTCGGGGCCGCTGGGGCCGTAGGAGGTGAAGAACTGCCCCACCTTGGCCACGCTGCCATCGGGCAGCAGGGGCACGCGCCAGACGCAGTTGCCGCGCGTCACGGCCAGGTAGAGCACGCGGCCATCGGGCGACAGCGCCACGCCGTTGGGGCTGGGCACGTTGGCCAGCAGCAGGTCCAGCCGGCCGTCCGGCCGCAGGCGGTACAGGCGGCCGCTGGGATCGTGCAGGCCACTCTGGCCCTGGTCGGTGAAGTAGAGGTTGCCCTCGGCATCGAAGACCAGGTCGTTCACGCCCTTGAAGCGCTCGCTGTTGCGCCTCTGCAGATAGGGGCTGATGCGCCCCGTAGCCACATCCAGGCGCATCAGGCCGTTCTTGTAGTCGGTGATCAGCAGCGTGCGCTCGTCAAGGAACTTCATGCCGTTGGGCTCGCCGTCGTACTCGGCAACCAACGTCCAGGCGCCTTGCGGATCGACGCGGAACACGCGGCCCCAGGGAATGTCGGCCACGTACAGATGGCCGGCCGCGTCGAACACCGGCCCTTCGAGGAAGGAGTCGGTCACGGCGCCGCTGCGGTTGGCATCGGCCCAGTCGCTGCGCTCGGGGCGGCGCAGGGCGTCGGGCATGGTGGTGAACGATTCGAGTTCGCAGACCTGGGGGGCTTGCAGCAGGAACATGGTGTCTGTCTTTCTTGGAGTGTCAGGCCGCGCCGTCGAAGCCATACAGCCTTGCGGGGTTGTCCACCAGGATGCGGTCCATGGCCTCGTCCGTGCCGGCCCAGGCCTGCAGCAGGTCCACCAGATCGGCATCGTTGACGGAGCCCGGCGCCTCGGTGGTGTGCGGCCAGTCGCTGCCCCAGACCAGGCGCTCGGGCGCGGCGCGCACCAGATCGCGGCCCAGCGGCAGCGTGTCGGCATAGGAAGGGCCGCCCACCGATGAACGCATATAGGCGCCGGAGAGCTTGACCCAGGTGTTGCCGCCATCGAGCAGCCGGCGCAGCGCGGCATGGGCCGCGCCCTCCATGCCTTCAGCCGGGTCGATGCGGCCCAGGTGGTCCACGACCAGGGGCACGGGCAGCGCGCCCAGCACGGGCGCCAGCGCCACCAGCTGTTCGGGCTGCACAAAAATCTGCACATGCCAGCCCAGCCGTGCAACCCGGTGCGCCAGCGTGACCAGCATGTGGGCCGTGGTCTCGCCCCAGGACTGCGGCGAGACAAAGTTCACGCGCACCCCGCAGACGCGGTGCGCGGCCAGCCGGTCCAGCTCGGCATCGGCCACGTCGTGGGCGACCACGGCCACGCCGCGCGCATCATCGCCCAGGCGCTCCAGCGCATCCAGCGTGCAGGCGTTGTCCGTGCCATAGGTCGAGGGCGTGACCACCACGGCGCGCGAAGTGCCCAGGCGCTGCTGCAGTTGACGGTACATGGCCACGTCGGCATGCGGCGGCGTGCGCGGCCAGTGCGGCGACGGCGCAAAGCGCGCATCGAAGATGTGCATGTGGCTGTCGCAGGCCAGCGGCGGCAGCGTGCGGAAAGGCCGGTTCGTGCCGGCCGAATGCGCAACGGCGATGGTCGATGCGTTCATGGCCATGCGCTCAGTCCAGCACGATGGCGCCCTTGCGCACTACCTCGCCCCACTTGGCGTCTTCCTTCTGGAGGAAGGCGGCGAACTCGGCCGGCGTCGTTCCCATGGGCTGGGCGCCCAGGTCGCTCAGTCGCTGGCGCACCTCGGCTTCCTGCAGCACCTCGGCCAGCGCCTGGTGCAGGCGCGCGGCCACGGGCTCGGGCGTGCCCGTGGGCAGGAAGATGCCGTTCCACTCATAGGCCTCGTAGCCGGGAATCACGGTCTCGGACACGGTGGGCACATCGGGCAGGCGCGCCGAGCGCTGGGGCGCGGCCACGGCCAGGGCGCGCAGCTTGCCGCCCGTGACCAGCGGATAGGTGGCCGCCATGGTGCCGAACATGAAGTCCACCTGCCCGCCCATCACATCGGCAATGGCCGGCCCGCCGCTCTTGTAGGGCACGTGGACCATGTCCAGCTCCAGCCGCTGGCGGAACAGCTCGGCCGCCAGGCGCTGCACCGTGCCGCTGCCGCCCGAGGCGAAGTTGATCTTGCCCGGCTGCGCCTTGGCCCTGGCCGCCAGGTCGGCCACGCTGCGCACGGGCGAGTCGGCCTTGACCACGACCACATTGGGCATGAGCAGCACCAGCGACAGCGGCTGCAGCGCGCTGCGCGCATAGGGCAGCTTGGCAAACAGATGCGGGTTGATGGAAAACGGCGTGGCGTCGTAGAGCACCGTGTAGCCGTCGGCGCGCGCCTTGGCCACCTGGCTGGCGCCAATCGTGCCGCTGGCGCCGGGCCGGTTGTCCACGATGATGCTGGTGCCCAGCCGCGCGCCCATGCGCGTGGCCAGCAGGCGCGCGGCCGCGTCGGCGCCGCCGCCGGGCGCATAGGGCACGACCAGGGTGATGGGACGCTCGGGAAAGGCGGCCTGGGCCACGGCGGCGGCCAGGGCGCAGGCCGCGATCAGGGTTCTGGTAAGGAATTTCATGGCTTGTCTCCAGATTTTTTCGAGGGGGTGGCGGCCGAATCAATCCGCCTTCAGGTTCAGTTCGCGGGCGATCTGCGCATAGGAGGCCGCTTCGCTGGCCACGCGCTGCGCGAAGGCGCTGCCGCAGCTCGACTCGGCATCCATGCCCAGGCCGTGCAGCTTTTCCGCGGCCGATGCACTCTTGGCAAACTCCACGGCCACGCGCTCCAGCGCCTGGGCCACGCCGTCGGGAATGCCGGCCGGCGCGAGCACGCCATACCAGACATCGGCCGAGTAGTCGCCGCCGCCCGCTTCTGCAAAGGTCGGCACCTGGGGCAGCAGGGACGCGCGTCTGGGCGAGGCCACGGCCAGCGCCGTGAGCTTGCCGCTGCGCACCTGGGGCAGCACCGAGCCCAGCGTGGCGAACGAGCTATCGAGCTGGCCGCCCATGAGGTCGGTCACCACGGGCGCCGCGCCCTTGTAGGGCACGTGGTTGAGCTTCAGGCCCTTGGCCCGCGCAAACATCTCGGTGGCGAAATGGCCCGAACTGCCCATGCCCGCCGTGCCGGCCGTGACGCTGCCGGGCCGGCTGCGCGCCTGGTCCATGTACTCCTGCAGGCTGCGCGCCGGCATGCCCGGCCCCACGACCAGCACCGTGGGGCTGCTGGCCACCGTGCACAGCGGCCGGAACGAGCGCACCACGTCGAACTTCACGCGGCCCTGGTACAGCGCCGGGATCATGCTGTGGTTGGTGGCGCCGAACAGCAGGGTGTAGCCATCGGACGGCGCACCAGCCACGGCCTGCGCGGCCACGATGGTGTTGGCCCCGGGTTTGTTGTCCACCACGAAGGGCTGGCCCAGGGCCTTGCCCGCATGGTCGGCAAAGGCGCGCGCCACCACGTCGGTGGGGCCGCCCGCCGCAAAGCCCACGACCAGCCGCACGGGCTTGGCCGGATAGTCCTTCTGCGCCAGTGCGGGCTGGGTGCCCAGCACGGCCAGCCCCATGGCGGCCAGCAGGCCGCCGCGCAAGGCCAGGCGGCGGACCTCTTGGAAATTCCTCGACATCGCTTGTCTCCTCAAATCACATGCATGCACATGCATGGGCCAAGGGCGCGCACGGCGCCCCTGCCCTGGCTCAGGCGCCGGCCGCCGCAGGCACGCGGGCCAGCACCTCCAGCACATTGCGGGCCGCGCCCACGCCCATGTTCACGTAGGCATCGCCGGTCACGCCGCCGATATGGGGGCTGAGCACGAAGTTCTTCTCGCCCTGGAACGGGTGGCCGGCCACCATGGGCTCCACCGCAAAGCTGTCCAGCCCTGCGGCCGCCACCTGGCCCGAGCGCACGGCGGCCAGCAGCGCGGCCTCGTCGATCAGGCCGCCGCGTGCGGTGTTGACCACGATCACGCCGCGCCTGCAGGCCGCCAGCGTGGAGGCGCCGAGCATGCCCCGGTTTTCCTCGGTCAGCGGGCAGTGCAGCGAAATCGCGTCGGACTCGCGCCAGATGGTTTCCAGGTCCACGGGCTGCACGTAGGCGGGCAGGTTCTTTGCGAAGGGATCGAAGCCGATCACGCGCATGCCCAGCGCATCGGCCATGCGCGCAAAGCGCAGCCCGATGGCACCCAGCCCCACCAGGCCCACGGTGCGCCCGCCCAGCTCCAGGCTCTTGTGCGTGGCCTTGTCCCAGTGGCCTGCGTGCATGCGGGCATCCAGCGCCACCACCGACTTGGCGCAGGCCAGCAGCAGGGCCAGGGCCTGCTCGGCCACGGCCGCCGCATTGGCGCCAGCGGCGGCCACCACGGCAATGCCGCGTTCGGCGGCAGCCGCCTTGTCGATGGTGTCCGTGCCGCTGCCGTGCTTGGAGATCACGCGCAGCGAGGGCGCCGCGTCCATCACGGCCGCGCCCACCTTGCCGTAGCGCACGATGATGGCCACGGGATCATGGGCGCGGCACAGCGCGACCAGGTCCTCTTCGGTGGGCGTCTTGCCCGCATAGACGATGTCGTGCCGGGCCAGCAGGTCCAGCGCCTGTTGCGCCAGATCGGCGCCGGTGACGATGATGGTGCTCACAGCGATTCCCCTTCCTTGAGCACGCCGGCCGCGCGCAGGGCCGCGGGCAGCCATTTCGATGCCGTGTCGCCGCGCGCAATGGCCTCGATGCGGGCGGCCTCGTCGGCCACCTTCTTCACGGCCAGCTCCAGCATGGCGGGTGCCTTGGCGCGCTCGATGACGACCACGCCATCGGCATCGCCCACCACCAGGTCGCCCGGGTGAACCGTCGTGCCACCAGCGGAGATGGCGTGGTTGATGCGGCCCGGCACGAACTTGGTCGGGCCTGCGGGATTGAAGCCTGCGCTGAACACGGGGAAGTCCAGCTCCAGCAGCTCCAGCCGGTCGCGGATGGCGCCGTCCACGATGACGCCGGCCAGGCCCAGCTTCTTGCAGGCGCTGAGCATCAGCGTGCCCATGAGCGCCGCCGTCTGGTCGCCCTTGCCGTCGATGACCAGCACATCGCCGGGCCGGGCCAGCGCAATGGCGGCGTGGATCATGAGGTTGTCGCCGGGGCGCACCTCGACGGTGAAGGCCGGGCCGGCCACCTTCATGCCCTGGTGCACGGGCGCCACGCGCGCATGCATGGTGCCGCGGCGGCCCGCCACGTCGGCCAGGATGGCGGCCTGAAAGCCGGCTGCGCGCTGCACGACTTGGGCGTCCACGCGCTCTATGTCACGGATGATTTCTGGGAGTTGGCTCATGATGGTCCAGTGAGATGAGGTGAAGGGAAACAGGAAGATGCAAGCGGTTCAGTCGGCCTTGATGCCGGCCTCGCGGATGAGTTGGGCCCACTTGGCGGAGTCGGATTTCTGCAGCTCGCCCAATTGCCGCGGCGTGCCGCCGACCAGGGTCACGCCCAGCCGCTCGGCCAGTGCCACGACGGCCGGGTCCTTGAGCGCCTGGCCGATCTCCTGGTTCAGCCGCTGCACGATGGCGGCCGGCGTCCTGGCCGGCGCAAAGACGGCCTGCCACTGCTCGACCACGAAGTCGCCGATGCCGGCCTCGGCCATGGTGGGCACGTCAGGCAGGGCCTTCAGGCGCGCCGCCGAGGTCACGGCCAGCGCGCGCAGCTTGCCGCCCTGCACATGGGGCAGCGCGGCCGCCACGGGGGCGAACATGAACTGCACCTGGCCCGCCAGCGTGTCCTGCAGCGCGGGCGTGTCGCCCTTGTAGGGCGCATGGATGAAGCGCACGCCACCCTTTCTTTGCAGCAGCTCGCCCTGCATCTGCAAGATGGTTCCGCTGCCGCCCGAGGCAAAGGCCAGCTGGCCCGGCTGCGCCTTGGCGGCGGCCAGCAGATCGGCCACCGTCTGGAAGGGCTGGGCCGCGCCCACCACCAGCAAATGGGGGATGGTGCCGATGGTGATGACCGGCTCGAAGCCCGCAATCGGGTCATAGGGCAGCTTGCCCATGAGGTGGGGCGCAATCGCCTGCGGGCCGATGGAGGTGCCCAGCAGCGTGTGGCCGTCCGGCGTCGCCTTGGCCACGTAGGCCGCGCCGATGGTGCCCGTGGCGCCCGCGCGGTTGTCCACGATCACGGTGCTGCCCAGGGCCTTGCCCAGGTGCAGCGCCACCTGGCGGCCCAGCACGTCGGTGCTGCCGCCGGGCGGGTAAGGCACGACCCAGGTGATGAGCTTGCCTGCCGGCCATGCGGGCTGCGCGTGGGCGGCGGCGCTGCACAGCGGCCCCAGCAGGGCGGCGCCGCCTGCGGCCAGCAGTGCGCGGCGCGTGGAGTGGAAGGTGTTCATGGCTTGTCTCCTGCTTGTGTGCAATGCAATGGCGGCGCTGCGGTCTCGAAGCCGTACAGCGCCCGGGGGTTGTCCACCAGCACGCGCTGCAGCGTGGCGGCGCCGCCGGCCTGGGAGGTCCAGTCGACGAGGCGGTCGATCTGGCGGGCGTCATCGGGCAGGGGCTGCATGCCTGCCAAGGCGCTGACATGCGGCCAGTCGCTGCCCCAGAGCACGCGCTCGGGCGCGCAGCGCAGATAGCTGGCGGCCAGGGCATCCAGCGCCGGGTCTTCGACCGACTGCAGCGCGCTGACGATGTAGCCGCCGGACAACTTGACCCAGGCCCTGCCGCCCTCCAGCAACTCCAGCAGCAACGCATGGCCCGCATGGCGCCCCGCCTGCACCGGGGCGATGCGGCCGAAGTGGTCGAACACCAGCGGCACCGGCAATTGCCGCAGCACGCCGGCCAGCGACGCCAGCAGGTCCGGCGCCATCAGCAGCTGCAGGTGCCAGCCCAGCGGCGCGATGCGGCGGGCCAGCGGCACCAGCAGCTCGGCCGTGCCCGTCACGCCCAGCGACAGGTTCAGCCGCACGCCGCGCACGCCCAGGCCGTGCAGGCGCTGCAGCTGGTCATCGCTTTCGCTGCCATCGATCACGGCCACGCCCCGCGCCTGCGGGCCGAGGGCGGCCAGCCCGTCCAACATGCAGCGGTTGTCGCTGCCGTAGGTGGACGGCGTGACCAGCACGCAGCGCGAGGTGCCCAGGCGCCGCTGCAGCGCGCGGTAGTCGCCGGCCGAGGCGTCGGGCGGCAGCAGCCGCGCGCCCGGGGTTGCCGGGTAGCGGCCGTCATAGACATGCACATGGCAGTCGCAGGCATCCGGGGGCAGCACGGCACGGGGCCGGGCGCTGCCCTGCGAGAAACGGACGGGCACGGCAAGGCTGTCGCAGTCCATGGCGAGATCTCGATGGAGGAAGAAAAAGGAAGGGAGGTGGGAGCGAGAAGGAAGCGAAAGGGCTGGCGCCCCTGCCCCCGGTCTCAGTCCAGGCTGGCGCCCGAGTCCTTGACGATGCGTGCCCAGCGCGGCACCTCGGCGCGCAGCAGCGCGGCGAACTTCTCGGACGAGCCGCCCAGCACCTCGCCGCCTTCGGAGCGCAGCTTCTCGGCCACCTCGGGCACCAGCAGCGCGTCGTTGATGGCCTTGTTCAGCTGCTGCACGATGGCCTGGGGCGTCCCGGCCGGGGCCAGCACGCCGAACCAGGTGACGGCCTCGAAGTCCTTGTAGCCCGACTCGGCCAGCGTGGGCGTCTGCGGCAGCTGGTCGGACCGCTTGAGCGAGGTGACCATCACCGCGCGCAGCTTGCCGTTGCGCACCTGGCCCAGCAGCGTGGGCACGGCGGACATGTAGAAATCGATCTGCCCGCCCACCAGGTCGGTCATGGCCTGGGCCGCGCCCTTGTAGGGCACATGGCGCAGCTTGATGCCGGCCGCGTTCTCGGCCAGTTCGCCGGCCAGGTGCGCCACCGTGCCGTTGCCCGAGTAGCCCAGCGTGAGGCCGTCGGGCTTGGCCCTGGCGGCCTTGACCAGGTCGTCAAAGGTCTTGTAGGGCGAGTTGGCCGGCGCGGCCATCACGATGGGCGCGGAAGACACCAGCGCCACGGGCACCAGGTCCTTCAGCGGGTCATAGGGCAGCTTGGCGTACAGCGAGGGGTTGATGGCCAGGTTGCTGGTCTGGCCCATGACCAGGGTATGGCCGTCCGGCGCGGCCTTGGCCACGGCATCCACGCCCAGGTTGCCGCCGGCGCCGGGCCGGTTGTCCACCACCACGGTCCACTTGTTGTGGTCCGCCAGCCGCTGGGCCACGGTGCGCGCGATCATGTCCGTGCCCCCACCGGGCGGAAACGGCACCACCAGGCGGATGGGCTTGCGGGGATAGGTGTCCTGGGCCTGTACAGCACCCACGGGCACGATGGCGGCAACGCCGACCAGGGCGGCAAGAAGGCGTGCGTTGAGGCAACGCGAAAGCGAGGGAATCGGCATGGCGGTTTGTCTCCGTTTGTTGTGTCCAACGCCCGCATGGCTGCGGTGCGTGGGACGAACTTTATGAAAACGTTTCAACCCATACAATGCCGTTTCATACAGCGCAACCAATTGCACGCCTTGCACCATGAACAAGCCCCCCAGCACCCCTTCCCCGGCGCAGCCATCCGATGACAAGGCCAGCCCGGCCAAGGACGGCGGCGTCATCGCCGTCACGCGTGCCTTGCAGCTGCTTGGCGCCTTCGCCCTCGGGGAGTCGCACCTGTCCCTGGCGGAACTGAGCCGGCGCTGCGCGCTGCACAAGACCACGGTGCTGCGGCTGGCGCGCACGCTGGCGCAGTCGGGCTTCATGGTGCAAAGGGACGATGGGGACTGGCGCCTGGGCCCGGCGGCAGGCTGGCTGGGTGCGCGCTACCAGGCGGGCTTTGATGTGCAGAACGTGCTGGAGCCCGCGCTGCGCGCGCTCACGCAGGCCAGCGGCGAGAGCGCGGCCTTCTATGTGCGCGAAGGCAATGTGCGCACCTGCCTCGTGCGCGTGGAAGGGCCGCAGGCCCTGCGCCACCATGCGCGCATGGGCGAGGGGCTGCCGCTGGACCAGGGCTCGCCGGGGCGCGTGATCCTGGCGTTTTCAGGCGAGCCGGGGCCGGTGTACGAGCAGATCCGCCAGCGCGGCTACCACTGGTCCATCGGCGAGCGCGAACAGGGCGTGGCCACGGTGTCGGCGCCGGTGTTCGGCATGCACTGGCGGCTGATGGGGTCGGTGTGCATCTCGGGGCCGGCATCGCGCCTGCCCGAGTCCCGGCTGGAAGCCATGGCGCAGACCGTGGTGGCGGCGGCCAACCAGCTGTCCTATGCGCTGGCGGGCAGCGCCAGCACACAGGCCCCTGTGGTGCGCGCCAGCCAGTGGCACCCCTGAGAACCCCTTCCGGGGCGACGCCCGGAAGGTGGATGGCCGCTTACTGCAGCGCGCCCATGGGCAGGGCGATGGGCTTGCCGTTGAGCGTGACCTGGCCGGCCTGCATCTTGAGCGCGCTGACCAGCTTGTCGCCTTCCAGGCGGGCATAGCCCGTGGCCTGGGCCATGCCCAGCATGCCTTCCACATCCTCTGCCGAGACATCGGGCTTGCCCGATGCCTTGATCAGCGGCTCCAGCCAGGCCTTGGGCAAGCTGGCATTGGCCTGCAGTGCCGAGGTCTTGAGCAGCGCCAGCATCCAGCCGGCCTGGGCGACCTGCTCCTGCGTGGGCGCGCTTTGCACTTCGGCGCCGTACTCCAGGTGGCCGGTCTGGCCCTGGTAGGTGGCCTGCAGCTTCATGGAGTAGGCCGGCAGGGCCGCCACCAGGCGCGGGGCGTTCTGCATCAGCACGCCCATGCCCTGCTCTTCCAGCGATTCCAGCGCCTTGGCCAGGCCCTCCTTGCGGTAGCCCTCGACCATGACGCGCTGGAAGCCGCGCAGCGCCTCGATGTCCAGGCGCTGGATCTTTTCCTCGTAGCCCACGGACTCGAAATCGATGGGGCCGATGCGGCCCGTGCCCTTGACCTGGGTGGTCATGCCCAGCGTGGTCTTGTCCGACTCGATGACCGAGCTGCCGTCCACGTTCTTGAGGTCCAGCAGCGTCTTGGCCTCGCCGCCTTCGGCCGGCGTGCTGCTCATGCCGAAGCGGGCGATGCGCACGCTGGCCTTGCCGGGGCCCAGGCCCCACAGGCCGTCGATGACCTTGTTCTCGAAGCTGCTCTCCAGGCCCGTGAGCATGATGCTGGTGCGCTCCACCGGCACTGCGGCCGGCTGGGTGGGGAGGGCCTCGTCGTTGTCGGATTCCTCCTCGTCGCCCTCTTCCTCTTCCACGCCCATGGACTTGTCGCGGCTGGGCAGGCCCAGCAGGGCCACCTCGGGCCAGCGCCAGGTGCCCTTGACGCTGCCACCGCCCAGGGCCGTGTCCAGCACCATTTCCTGCCAGCGCATGGTGACTTCCTGGTCGCCCAGCTCGCCGGCGGGCAGCAGCAGGCGCACATCCTGGCCGCCCGTGAAGTGGTGCACGCTGGTCAGCGTGGGGGCTGCGGCCTTGGCCAGCACCTGCGTGCTCTTTTCGTCCAGGCCGTCGAGCGCAAAGCGTGTCTCGGAAACCGCTGCCGCCAGTCGGCCACCGGCCAGCGGGCCGTGGCGCACCGTGGTGTCCACCACCAGGCGCACGGGCTTGGACGCAGCGACCGGCTCTGCTGCGGCGGGCGCTTCAGCTGTGTCGGCTGCTTTTGCCGCGTCAGCCGCTTCAGCCGCATCGGCGGCCTGAGCTTCCGCCGCAGGCCACTGCAGCACCAGCTTGGCCTGGGAGGAGAGGAATCCCTTGTGGTACTCGTCGGTCACGACGACTTTCTCGCCCAGCACCTTGCGCAATTCGGCCACGGCCTCCTTGTAGCCAGCCTCGGCCCGCTGGCCGGTATACCAGGTGGTTCCTCCATAGGCCACGACGGCCAATGCCACGGCAGCGGCCACTGCGGTTTTCTTGTTGCTCATTGTGAATATCCCGTGATGAATAAGACCCCTCCCCCTCGGGCGGGCCGCGCGACTGTATCAGTTCGGCGTTTCACCACGGAACGGCAATGGCCCATGCAATGGCGCATCTGAGCCACCCGTGGCAGGCCCATGTGGGCGCACGCCTTTGCGCAGCCCTTGCCAGGCCTTGTCTTGCGCCGTTCTCAAGGCCCGCGCCCATGGAATTGCCCAGGCGCGACAGGCGCCCGGTTTTTTCAATTGCTTACCATTGCCGCGCATGATTGGCATGCCAATGGAATGCGCAACGTACGCTATGCCGCCATGGATATGGCGTCAATCAGGCCTTTGCGGAATTCTTCGGCTTTTGCGGTGTCTTCACTTGCCGTCAATGCGGCCTGCCAATGCGGCCTGTCATTGCGCCCCCATGCAGGTCGTATGCCGGTCGTATGCCGGCCGTATACCCACCGTATGCCGGCCACATGCCGGCAATGGCCGCATTCACCCGGCCTGCAGCAAGAAAGGCAGGGCCGCGTCCAGCAGTGCATCGGGCGCCTCCTCGGCGATGTAGTGCCCGCAGGCCAGCGGCCGGCCCCGCACATCGTCGGCCACGAGCTGCCACTCGCGCAGCGGATCGAAGCAGCGGTGCACCACGCCCTCCTCGCCCCAGAGCACCAGCAGCGGCATGGACAGCCTGCGCCCGAGCTGGCGGTCTTCGCGGTCATGGTCGAGGTCGATGCCGGCCGAGGCGCGGTAGTCCTCGCACATGCCGTGCGCGCTGCCCGGCAGCGCCAGGCAGCGCTGGTACTCGGCCAGCGCCCGGGGATCGAAGGGCGCCAGGCCGGCGCTGCGCCGGCCCATGATCTCGCGCACATAGGCGGCGGGGTCGGCCTCGATCAGGCGCTCGGGCAGCGGCGCGGGCTGGATCAGGAAGAACCAGTGCCAGTAGGCGCGCGCAAAGGCCTCGCCGGTCTGCTCGTACATGGCCAGCGTGGGCGCAATGTCCAGCAGCACCAGGCGCTGCACGCTGGCGGGATAGTCCATGGCCAGCCGGTGCGCCACGCGCGCGCCCCGGTCATGCGCCAGCACGCTGAAATGCTCATGGCCCAGCCGGGCCATCAGCCGCAGCAGGTCGCGGGCCATGGTGCGCTTGCTGTAGTTCACATGCTCGGGGTCGCCGGCCGGGCGCGAGGAGTCGCCATAGCCGCGCAGGTCGGCCAGCACCAGGGTGAACTGCTGCGCCAGCCGGGGCGCGACGCGGTGCCAGATGGCGCTGGTCTGCGGGTGGCCGTGCACCAGCAGCAGGGCCGGACCCTGCCCGCCCACCCAGGCGTTGATCTCCACCCCGTCATCGACCGTGATGCGCTGCTGGCGCAGGCCCGGCATCCATGGATCTGTGTGCATCCCGGAGATTCCTTCTACGTTGTTCATGACTGTCAGCCTGCCATGCTAATCAGTAAACCAGGCTGCATAAATAGCAAAATACTGCATTGATCCATCAGTTCAATTTACGAATCAACCATTCACCGCATCCACCATGGACGGCTTTTCCGACCTGCGTTTCTTCTCGCTGCTGATCCGCGAAGGCAGCCTGGCCGCCGCGGCCCAGCAGATGGGGGTGACGCCGCCCGCCGTCAGCCGCCGCCTGTCCCTGCTGGAGCGGCGCCTGGGCGTGCGCCTGCTGCAGCGCACGACACGGCGCATCCACCTGACGCCCGAGGGCGAAGCCTACCTGCTGGACGGCGCGCGCATCCTGGCCGACCTGGAGGCGCTGGAGCGCAGCATCTCGGGCACGCGCGCCACGGCGCGCGGCCCGCTGTCCATTGCCTGCACGCTGGGCTTTGGCCGCCAGCGGCTGGCGCCCGCGCTGTCGGCCTTTGCCCGCGCCTATCCCGAGGTGCAGGTGCAACTGCAACTGACGGACAGGCCCGTCAACCTGGTCGAGCAGGGCTTTGACGCCGTGGTGCGCTTCGGCGCCCTGCCCGACTCCGCCCTCACCGCCCGCCTGCTGCTGCCCAACCGCCGCGTGCTGTGCGCCGCGCCCTCCTACCTGGATGCCCATGGCGAGCCGCGCCAGCCCGCCGACCTGCAGGCCCACCGCTGCATCGTGATCCGCGAGAGCGACGAAACCTATGGCAGCTGGCGCCTGAGCCGGCGCACGCGCCAGGGCCTGAGCGAGCACAACATCAAGGTCAACGGCGTGATGAGCACCAACGACGGCGCAGCGGCCCTGGCCTGGGCGCTGGACGGCCACGGCATCCTGCAGCGCTCGCTGTGGGACGTGGCCGCGCCGCTGGCCGCAGGCGCGCTGCGCGAGGTCCTGCCCCAATGGCAGCTGCCTGCGGCCGACATCTACCTGGTGCACGCCACGCGCAGCGAGATGTCGGCCAGAATCCGCGCGCTCACCGGCTTTCTGGGCGACTGGTTTGCACAACGGCCTGAGCCGGACATGGCGCCCGCCTGAGCCCGGGCGCAATCTGCAACCTCGGCGGCAGACAGGCTGTCATGCGCGTTCACCCCGCGCAGCGCAGGCCATGCGAACATGGCCCGCAACGACAACCACCACACCCAGGAGACAAGACACATGGCCACCGCCCGCTACCCCCAGCCCGAACTGTCCAGCCTGCCCGAGGACATCCGCACCCGCATCCTTGAAGTGCAGGAAAAGGCAGGCTTCATCCCCAACGTCTTCCTGGCCTTTGCGCGCCGCCCTGCCGAGTGGCGCGCCTTCTTCGCCTACCACGATGCGCTCATGCTCAAGGAGGAAGGCAGCCTGACCAAGGGCGAGCGCGAGATGATCGTCACCACCACCAGCGCGGCCAACCAGTGCCTGTACTGCGTGGTGGCCCACGGCGCCATCCTGCGCATCTACGAAAAGCAGCCCTATGTGGCCGACCAGGTGGCCGTCAACTACCGCAAGGCCGACATCAGCGCCCGCCAGCGCGCCATGCTGGACTTCGCCATGAAGGTCTGCGAACGCAGCCATGAAATCTGCGAGGCCGACTTCGAGGCGCTGTACCCGCATGGCTTCGACGACGAGGACATCTGGGACATCGCCGCCATCACCGCCTTCTTCGGCCTGTCCAACCGCATGGCCAGCTTTGCCGGCATGCAGCCCAATCCCGAGTTCTTCCTCATGGGGCGCGTGCCGCGCGAGAAGAAATAAGGCGTCAGAGTGGGACGGCTTCATGGAAAACCCAATCCCGTAGCCTCCAATGATCCTAGGAATAATCTGAAAATAAGCTGAGAGATATTCTGGAAAAATACCGACCAAAGGTCATGATTCGGTGCGCTTTTCAAGATGGACGCTTGGCTATTTTCTTTTCTTGACAGTCATTAACACGGGATTCCTGATGTAGCGCATTAGCTGGATTCCCGCACTCCGGCGTAAAAAGAACCGTTCGAAGCCACCCTGCCGCCCAAGGGGGCTCTCTTGCCGGCCTCCCTGAAGATGCACAGCATGGCCCTGCAGCCAGCCAAGAGCAGAACCAACTGCCCGAGCCGCGCGTGCGCACCTGTCCAGTTTCTTCAGGGAGAACCCATGAATCCGGCAATAAAGGCAATTGCGGGCAGCTTGGCGCTGCTGATGACAATGGCGGCGTGGCCCGTCCATTCCCAGGAAGTCATTCCCGACTTCTACAAAGATCCGGGAATTCAACCCAATCGCAGCTATGTGAACCAGGTATTCGGTGAATTCATTGATCCATTCACCGGCGCACTGCAACTGCATTACGTGGATATCCACCTGCCCGGCAATGGCGGCTTCGACCTGAAAGTAGTACGTTCGTACAACAGCACATCGGTAGAACCCACGAATCCGGCGCTCCATGAATCGCTGGCGGGCGTGGGCTGGAACATCCATTTTGGAAGGGTGCTCAAGTCCCGCGAAACCAGTATTTGCTTCAACAAGAACAGCCAGACCATCGCTGACAACCCCGTGCTGGAGCTGCCTGACGGCAGCCGCCAGCTGCTGGCTTTCACAGGCACGACCGCACCACTGCTGATCACCACGCAGCGTTGGCGCGCCGACTGCATCACCAGCGGCGCGGGTGGGCTGGCCATCACATCACCCGACGGCACGCGCTACGACATGAACCAACTGGTCAATCTGGGTGGCGGCCCCTATCCCACATATGCCTGGTTGACGAGCCGCATCACGGACCGCAACGGCAACTACGCCACCATCCAGTACGCGGCGGCCGCCTCGCCGCAGATATCCAGCGTGGTCACAAGCGATGGTCGCTCAGTCCAGTTTTTCTATGCGGACAGCGGTATGGCGAGCCGGAGGATCACCGCCATCAGCGCGGCAGGCCAGACCTACCACTACGCCTATCAGGGCATCTCAAACGTCAGGGACAAATTCCAGCTCGGCTCCGTCACCCGGCCCGACGGTCTGCGCTGGATCTATGACTACAACGGGAACCTCAACAACACCCCCGGCAGCCACATCATGCGGCGCCTGACCTACCCTCAGGGGGGCTCCATCGGCTATCAATACGGTTTCGTCCACTTCGACACCCAGGCCAATCCCGCCAGCCGCTCTACCGTGGTCACGGCCAAGTCCACAAGCACGGGAGGCAACTGGTCCTTCAGCTACGCGCCCGGACGCCCCGGCGCACACGACGTAACCACCGTCAACACCCCCTCAGGCACCGTGACCTACCGGCACATAGGGCCCAATTACTCTAGCTCGGGCAGCGTATGGATGGTGGGCCTGCTGGCCTCCAAAAGCCTGGGTAGCAGCCAGACCGAGACCTACACCTGGGGCAAGCAGAAGATATCGAGCGAGAACAACTTCCGTCCCGGCGCCTTCGCTACCAAGGTCGATATCGGTGAATTCAACGCCCCGCTTCTTGCAGAGCGCACCATCACACGAGACAACGCCAGCTATACGACCCGCTACAGCAACTTCGACACCTATGGCAATCCTGGCACGATCTCCGAATACGGCCCATCGAGCGGCAACCGCACCACCAGCCTGAGCTACTACATCAACCCGTCCAAATGGATAGTGCGCCAGGTGCAAAGCGAAAGCCATGCGGGCGGCAGCATATCGCGCAGCTTCGACGGCAATGGCAACATGACCTCCATCACCCGCGATGGCATCCAGACCCGCCACGCGTATGACGGCCAAGGCAACCTGAGCGCCACCACCTTCCCGCGAGGGCTGACACACTACTACGGTGGCTACAGGCGGGGAATAGCCCAATCGGAATCGCAGCCCGAGGGCATTTCCATCTCGCGGACGGTCAGCGATGCGGGCAACGTCACTTACGAGACCCGGGGTGACGGCAGTACCTGGACCTATGGCTATGACGGTCTCAACCGCATCATCTCCGTCGGCTATCCCGCAGGCAACAGCGTCCAGATCAGCCATGGCACCACCACGCGCACCGTCAGCCGGGGAGCGCTCACCCAGACCACCAGCTTCAACGGCTTCGGTCAGCCCGTGTCCGTCAACCATGGCGGCATCGTGCGAAGTTTCAGCGTCGACGCGCTGGGCCGCAGAACCTTTGAATCCGACCCGGGCACCAGCGCAGGAACCGCCTACCGGCACGACATCCTGGACCGCGTCATCTCCATACGCCATGCGGATGGCAGCACGCAGGGCATAGGCTACGGCCCCGCCACACGCGCCGTGGTGGACGAACGCGGTCTGACAACCACCTACCGCTACCGCGCCTACGGCGACCCCGACCAGCCGCTGCTGATGGCCATCTCCACACCGGAGCCGTCCACCAACCTGTCCATCGGCCGCAATGCCAGGGGACTGGTGACCTCAGTCACGCAAGCGGGCATCACACGAAGCTACGGCTACAACGGCAGCTACCAACTGACATCCATCACACACCCAGAGACCGGCACCACAAGCCTGGGCCGCGATGCCGCAGGCAACATGATTTCAAGGATCACAGGGACCGTAGGCACCATCCAATACCGATACGACGGGCACAACCGCCTGCAGTCCATCAGCTACCCCGGCTCCACCCCGGACGTCACGTACAGCTACGACAGGGCCCACCGCCTGCTGAGCACGGCCACATCCGAAGCCACACGTCGCTTCACCTACGACCGCAACGGCAACCTCACGCGGGAGGAGTTGGCTGCAGGTGGCTTCAATTGGAATGCTGGCTACAGCTACAACGGCAATGACCAATTGGCATCCATCACCTACCCACTGTCTGGCTCCACCGTCAGCTACACACTGGACAGTCTAGGCAGACCCACGGCCATGCCCGGCTACATCAGCAGCGTCAGCTACTGGCCGTCCCGCCAGATCAAGCGCATCGCCTATGCCAACGGAGTGCAGTCCGAATATGGCCAGAACGAAAGGCTGCTTCCCGCCTCGTTCGCCACCTCGCGCCAGGGCAGCTATTTCCACCGATCCATCCTGACCTATGACCGCACGGGCAATCTCACCAGCGTGAGGGATACGGCCGATGCGGACTATGACCGTACCTTCGGCTATGACGGCGTGCACAGACTGGTATCCATGGGCACCTCCAGGGGGCGCGGAAGCATCAGCTACAGCGGCTCCGGCAACATTACCCGCCAGAGCCTGGGCAGCGAACTGATCGACTACCGCTACGACAGCCGCCACCGCCTGTCCTCCATCACCGTCAATGGCGGCCCGACCAACCACTTCACCTACGACACGGCGGGTAACTTCATCCAGAGCAGCCAGAAGTCCTACACCTACAACGCCGTCCCCAACCTGCTGTGCACCGACTGCTGGGGCAATTCCCCCATCCGTTATGCCTACGACGGCGACCAGAAACGCACCCACACCACCAAGGCAGGCGTCACCACCTACGAGTTCCATGGTGTGCACGGCAACCTGCTCGCGGAATACGGCTCCGGCCAGCTCACCGAATACATCTACCTCAACGGCAAGCGCATTGCACAGAAAGTGAGCGCCCGATGAAGAACGCCATCCGCCAATCCTGCCGGCGCCTGCTGGCAGCTGCCGCGCTGCTTCTGGCAGCCCTGCTGACCACGCCCGGTGCGCTGGCCCAGGCCACCGTCACCTACTTCCACAACGACGCTGCAGGCACGCCCTGGCTGGCCACCAACCAATCCGGCGCCGTACTCTGGAAGGAAAACTACCTGCCCTATGGCTACCGCCAGAAGGTGGAGCCGGCCAGCGCGGACAACAAGCTGTGGTTCGCTGGCAGGCCCTACGACCCCGATACGGGCATGACCTACATGGGCGCGCGGTACTACATGCCGCTGCTGGGCCGGTTCACGGGCATGGACCCCAAGGAGATGAATCCCGAGCAGATCCACAGCTTCAACCGCTACGCCTACGCCAACAACAACCCGAACAAATACCTGGACCCGGACGGCAAGCTTGCGGAAACCGTCTGGGACGCGTTCAATATTTCTATCGGCTTCCAGAGTCTGGTCAGCAATGTCCGGGAGGGGAACTGGAGCGGGGCTGCGGTAGATGCGGCAGGTATCGCGATTGATGGGGTTGCGGCGGCAATACCTGTAGTGCCTGGAGGGGTTGGGGCAAGTATTGCGGCGTATCGTTCGATAGATTCCGCCAAAGATGGCACCTTAATATATAGATCTGCCTCTGGAACGCCAAATAGTATGACCCCGAGGACTGTTGACGTGCAGGGCCTATCCGCCACCAATAGTATTGAAAAATCTCTACCCGGAAAAATTCAAGTCATCAACACGGCAAAATTTAAAAACCTATGTGCAGTTTGTGACAATCCTCAGACGGGCCATGTCTCCATTAAGCCGATAGACATGAATCAAATGCAAGGATGGATTGACAGTCGAGGCAGCAACAGCATGCATCCGCTAACTCAAGAATTACTTGATTCTGTGGAAGGAGTTATGCGTAAATGAATCACATACTTCATTTGGAAATGAAGATATTTTGGAAGGAAATTCAATATTTTCTTTCAAAATTCAATGCCGACATAAACAGATCAGTTAACAACGTTATTTCAAATATATCGTGTAACTCAAACGAATCATTCCCATTGAACGGATATCTATCTTTGGCACGAAGCATTGACAGCAATGAATTGGCAATAGTTATTAATGTACATTTAATAGACGATACATTAAATATCACATCAGATGCATGCATGGAGGACGGCAGAATCATTAACAAAGGTCCTTCAGTTCAATTACCAGCAAGCACATTCTCCATGGATAACATAGTGGTTTCCAATTGGCTTCACGAATTTTCATCGTTTCTAGATAATGAAAAAGAAAATATAACGACAGAGTTGCTTCATGGATAATAATTTACAACCATTCATTAATAGATAAATATTTTCATTGATTTGAATTCGGGGAATTTTCGAAATATGATGAAATAGAATGTCAAATATAATTAGCAAATTATCCATCAAAAATGAGAAAATCACACCAACAAAAATAGTATTAGAGCCTATACCATAATACTACATACTACAATCAGGCCAACGTGCCGTAGTTCATGCTATATTTGAAACCAATACAGAAAATCAGAATCTTACCATCGCACCCAATGAGGATTTTCTTGTCATTTACACGCCTGGAGAAATATCAGGTTTTGTAGACTGCTTCGTCATGCATGAAGGTGTGATATTGAAACCTGACGGAAGTTAAGTAAAATTAAGAACCGCAGTATCTCATATTATAGAATTTCTAATTTTCAGCAGAACTTTTAATAAAAAATTGATGACTTGACAGAATATTTATAGAAGACTGGGAGTGTTTTTAAGCAGCACCTTGGTGATAAGTAAAATGCTGTTTTATAAAAAATTTCAACAAGATTGCAGAGTCTGGCCAGCAATGTCCGGGATGGGAACTGGAGCGGGGCCGCGGTGGATGCGGCGGGTGTCGCGATGGTTAGGGTTGCGGCGGCGATACCTGTGGTGCCTCCTGGAGGGGTTGGGGTGAGTATTGCGGCCTATCGTTCGATAGAGCAAGCTCGGCTCCAAGCGACACATCGTTGTAGATACCAGAGGCGTCCCGCTGGCGATCTTGGTCAGCGGCGCGAACCGGCACGACGACAAGGTGTTCGAGAGGTGCGTGCACGCGATTCCTGCGATTGCAGGCTTGCCAGCGCATCCCCGCAAAAGACCAGCCAAGCTGCACGCCGACAAGGGCTATGACTACAAGCGTTGCCGTGCGCATTTGAGACAACGGGGTATTGCCAGACGAGGCGTTGAGACCAGCGAGCGGCTGGGCAAGCACCGATGGATGGTGGAGCGGACGAACGGATGGTTTGCAGGCTTGGGCAATCTGCGAATCCGCTTTGAACGACGGTTGGACATCCACGAAGCGCTGCTGAAATTGGCGGCGTCGATCGTCTGTGCGCGCTTCGTGGATATGTGATGCCGACAACTTTAAGCCACCTATTGGCCGCACCGGAATTTACCGATGCTTTAAATAGGAATTTTTTGAGGCCAAAATTATAAGCAATCAATGAATATTGGCTTAATCAAAGCATTATCACGGATACAGCGTATTTGATGTTTCTATACCGTCAATCAACATACCAGCTTATTGCTCCGCGAAATACCTTTTGCGCCAGCACGGCTCCATTGCCAGTCTGAATATCTACCTGAGCGTATTGACCAGTTGTATTGGCTGCGAAATTTGCTCCGTGAGGAGGCTGCAAGGGGACGCCGAACTGAGGTCCTTGGTTGAGGTTGACCAAGAAGTCCACATGCCCTAAACATACCACTGCTTGGGTGGAGTCGTCTCGAACAGAAACCTGCGCGCATGGAGCATTCCAGAAATGAACACCCGGCTCATGAGTAACTATCTTTACAGACGCGCCATTTTTTGCTGCTGTTCGGAGTGCTTGTAGCGAGCCCACTGTTGCATTTCCATTTACGTCATGGGCATAAATCAAATTCCAGGCGTGCGAAGTGCTCGCAACGAGAATCATCGCAGCAGCAGAAATGCATTTTTTAATTAACATTTGATTCCTTTATTTAAAAAGCGGAATTTATTCTAACCAAGATCTATGGCGATGATTTGATAAAAAGCCCTAGCAAAATGACTCAATTAAAGGTTTATCTAGAAATAAATTAAGACCAATCTGATTGCAGAGAGCAATCAGCAATCCAAAAAGACATCCACCCTCAACAATAGGCTGTACTACAGGCCTGAGAACAAGTATTTCATGGGAAGAACTCCCCAATCCATTGGATACGGCAGCGGCATGACCTGCTAGCGACGCCTGTGCGACTGGAACGCTGCTGGTGTCTGGGAGCAGTTGCAATAGGCAATGCTGACACGACTGCGTGCACATGACCAGATCGAATGGAGCCGGATCAGCATTGATGGCTCCTCGTTCCTAGGCCCCGGGGACCAGGAAACGGGCACCAACCCGGCGGACAACGGCAAGCTCGATTCCAAGCGACACATCGCCGTGGATGCCTAAGACATTCCTCTGATGGTTTAAAGGCTTTGACAAGTTACGAATCCACTTTGAACGACGAATGGAAATTCACGAAGCGCTGTTGAAGTTGGCGGCAGCGATCATCTGTGCGCGCTTTGTGGATCGGTGGCGTTAATCACAACAAGTCCGACACATACTCCTCTAACCACGAGATTCACCAGGAAGCCCCCGGCATATCTCCCCCACCTGCCCCACGGCCCCCAGCAGGCGCGGCGTGGGCTCGTTGGCGCAGTTCAGGCGCAGGTGGTTGGGCAGGTCCGAGCGCGATGAGAACAGCGGGCCGGGGCTGACGCCAATGCCCAGCTCCAGCGCGCGGCGGTGCACCTCCAGTGCATTCACCTGGCGCGGCAACTCCACCCACAGCAGAAAGCCCGCGCGCGGGGCCGAGACGCGGGTGCCGGGCGGAAAGCTGGCCTCGACCCGCGCCGTGACGGCCTGCACCCCGGCCTGCACGCGGGACTTGAGGCGGCGCAGGTGCCGGTCGTAGTCGCCGCTGGCCAGCACCTCGCTCACGGCGGCTTCCAGCAGCGGCGCACCGGCCCAGTCGCCCGCCAGGCGCACCTGCAGCACCTGGGCATGGAAGCGGCCCGCCGCAATCCAGCCCACGCGCCAGCCCGGCGCCAGGGTCTTGGACACGGAGCCGCAATACAGCACGTTGCCGCTGCCGTCGAAGGCCTTGCAGGCCGGCGGGCGCTGGCCGTCGCCCGCAAGGTCGCCATAGACATCGTCTTCGATCAAGGGAATGCCTGCCCGCTCCAGCAGCGCCACCAGGGCCTGCTTGCGCTCCACCGGCATGCTGGCGCCCAGCGGGTTCTGCACGGTGGGCGATGCCAGCACGGCAGCCGGCCGGTGGCGGGCAATGGCCTCGGCCAACGGCTCCAGCAGCAGGCCTTCGCGGGGATCGGTGGCAATCTCCAGCGCCTTCAGGCCCAGGTCCTCCAGCAGCAGCAGGCTGCCGAAATAGGCGGGCCGCTCCACGGCCACGACATCGCCGGGCTTGCACACGGCGCGCAGCGCCAGCCGCACGGCCTGGGTGGCGCCTGCCGTCAGAACAAGGTCATCGGGGCCGAAGCGCGCACCCCATTGCGCGGCCCGGGCCGCGATCTGGCCGCGCAGGTCGGCGCGGCCCGGCGGCATGCTGTAGGTCTGCCCGTGCGCGTCCAGGCGGCGCCCGGCGGTCTGCAGCGCGCGCTGCAGCCGGGCCGTGGGCAGCCAGGCCGGATCGGGCAATGCGGCACCCAGCGGGATCAGGCGCGTGTCGGGACTGCTGAACAGCGAGCGCGCCAGGGCCGACAGGGTCACGGGCACGGGACGCGACGACGGGCGGGACGCCTGCAGCGCCGCGCCACCCGTTGCCTGCCGCACAAAGTAGCCCGAGCGCGGGCGCGCGACGATCAGGCCCTCGGCCTCCAGGCAGCGCAGCGCCTCCAGCGCGGTGGGCAGGCTGACCTGTTCGCGCTCGGCCAGGCTGCGGGCGGAGATCAGCCTGTCGCCGGGGCGCAGTGCGCCGCAGGCCAGCGTCTCGCGCAGGGCCTGGGCAATGCGGCGGTACTGGGGCAAGGGTTCGTTGGTGGTGGGCATGCCAATCTGTACAGGTCAGTTTTCTTGAATTCTGCTTATACAGGCATTGGCTGCCCGGATTTATCGTTGCAGCCATCAAGCAACCCGAGGAAACCCATGCAAGCCAGCAATTTCGATCTCCAGGCCTACTTCCGCCGCATCGGCTTCAGTGCCGGTGACCCCGCCAAGGCCGATACCGCCACCCTGCATGCGCTGATGCGCCACCAGTTGTTCGCGGTGCCTTTCGAGAACCTCGACGTGCAGGCCGGCAAGATCGTCTCTCTGGTGCCCGAAGACATTGCGGGCAAGATCCTCGGCGGCGCCCGTGGCGGCTATTGCTACGAGGTGAACGGCCTGTTCGCCATGGCGCTGCAGGCCCTGGGCATTGCCTACCGCTTTGTGGCGGCGCGGCCGATGTTCTATCCGGCACGCCGGCCCCGCACCCACATGGCCTTGGTGGCCGAGGTCGAGGGACGGCGCTGGCTGTGCGACCTGGGCTTTGGCAGCTACGGCATACGCGCCCCCATGGCCCTGGACGAGCTGGATACCGAGGTCCGCCAGGACGGCGACGCCTTCCGCCTGAGCCTGGACGACCAGGGCGAATACCTGCTGCAGGCCCGCGTGGACGGTGAATGGGCCAACCAGTACGCCTTCAACCTGTCGCCCCAGGAGTGGGTGGATTTCGCCCCCGCCAACTACCTGAACTCCACGCACCAGGACGCCATCTTCGTGCAAAAGCGGGTGGTGGTGCTGCACCAGCCGGCCGGCCGCATGATCCTGGTGGGCGACGCGCTCAAGACCATCACGGCCAGCGGCACCGAGACCAGGCAGCTGGCGCCTGATGAGATCCAGCACGCGCTGGGCAGCCTGTTCGGGCTGGCGACCGAGCGCCAGGCGGCTGCCGTGTGCTGACTCTCTAAGCTCGGCGGGTCGAATCCCGCTCGATCAGCTCGAACCCCAGGTCGAACGCCGAGCGCCCGGCACTGTGGCCCTTGCAGCGTGCCAGCACGAGTTCGGCGGCCAGGCGGCCTATGCCCGGTCCGTCCACATGCACGGTGGTCAGCGACGGCAGCAGATGGGCCGCGAAATCGGCATTGCCGAAGCCCGAGACGGCCAGGTCCACGGGCACGCGCAGGCCGCGCGCCTGGGCTTCCACCAAAATGCCGTGGGCCAGCATGTCCGAGCTGCAGACCACGGCCTGCAGATCGGGCTGCTGCGCCAGCAACTGGCCCAGCGCCTGCCGGCCCAGCTCCAGGCTGCCGGGCGCGGACACGGTGACCGTGGGCACCTCGCGGCCCCAGGCTGCAAGAAAGCCCTCGCGCCGCTGCTGGGCCCGGTGGTCGCTGCCCGTGGCCATGCCCACGCGCTGCAGGCCGCGCGAGAGGAAATAGCCGGCCAGCGCGCTGCCCACCTTGAGGTGGGAAAAGCCCACCACCATGTCCAGCGGCCGGTCGCTGAAGTCCCAGGTTTCCACCACGGGAATGCCGGTCCTGCGCAGCCGCTCGCGCGCCTTGTCGGACTGCACCAGGCCCATCATCACAATGCCGTCGGGCTGGCGCCCGATCATGGCGTTGAGCACCTCCTCCTCCCGCTGCTCGTCGTAGAAGGTCTGGCCCAGCAGCAGCTGATAGCCCTCCTGCGCCAGCGTGGCCGTCAATGATTGCACCGTGGGCAGGAATTGCGACACCGACAGCGCAGGCACCACGCCGGCCACCATGCGGCTGCGGCGGGACTTGAGCCCCCCCGCCAGCAGGTTGGGGATGTAGCCCGTGGCCTCCACGGCCTGGCGCACGCGCTCGCGCGTCTTCTCCGAAACGATGGAAGGATTGCCCAGTGCGCGCGAGGCCGTGATCAGCGAGACGCCGGCCGCCTCGGCCACGTCGTGCAGCGTGGCGGGCCTGGGTGGTGTGGGTGTGTTCATGGGCAAGCGCGATCGCGGGCTGGTATCGGGGACGGGCCTGAAGATAGCAGACCGCCCTCCACGCACGGGCGCCAGACCTGCCCTGCATCGCAGAAATCGTGATTGACAGCCAAAATGACAACGATATCATTTTGCTGAAAGCGCAAATCCTTGCATCTACAAATTGGCATCGGCGCTTTTTCATTTCCTCGGAAATGACAACGATGTCATTCACAAATCAGGAGACAAGATGAATCACATTCTTCGTGCCATGGCGCTGGCCCTGGCCGCGCTCGCTGCCTTTTCTGCATCGGCCCAGGCCTGGCCAGACAGGCCCGTCACCCTGGTCGTGCCCTTCCCCGCTGGCGGCTCCACCGACCAGGTCGCGCGCGCCGTGGCGCCCAGGCTGGGCGAGAAGCTCAGGCAGTCCTTCGTGGTGGAGAACAAGGCCGGCGCCACGGGCACCATCGGCGCGGCCTTCGTGCAGCGCGCGGCGGCGGACGGGCAGACCTTTCTCGTCACCTCGCTGGGCCCGCTGGTCATCGTGCCCCACCTGATCAAGAACCTGCCCTACGACGCCCTCAAGGACTTCGACCTGATCACCGTGGCCGTGCAGTCGCCCAACGTGCTGGTCGTGCCTGCCGCCTCGCCGCACAAAAGCGTGGCCGACGTGGTCGCCCACCTCAAGGCCCATCCGGGCAAGATGAGCTTTGCTTCGGCCGGCCACGGCTCCAGCGACCACCTGACGGCCGAACTGTTCTGGCAGCAAACGGGCACCCAGGGCGTGCACATCCCCTACAAGGGTGGCGCGCCCGCCCATGCCGACCTGATCGGCGGCCAGGTCGATGCCTCGTTCCAGAACATCAATGCCGTGATCCAGCACATCCGGGCCGGCAAGATGCGCGCCCTGGCCGTGACCAGCCCGCGCCGCTCGCCCGTGCTGCCGGACCTGCCCACGCTGGCCGAGGCCGGGGTGAAGAACGTGGAGGTCGCCTCCTGGCAGGCCATCGTCGCGCCCAAGGGCCTGCCGCCTGCGCTGCGCGACAAGGCCCATGCGGCCTTTGTCGAGGCGCTCAACGATCCCCGGGTGCGCGAGCAGTTCGTCTCCATCGGCTACGAGATGGTGGCCGGCACGCCCCAACAGTTCGCCGAATTCCAGCGCCAGGAATACGCGCGCTGGAAGACGGTCATCGAGGCCGGAAAGATCAGCATCGACTGATGCCTGCCCCTGTCCTTTTTCCAACCACCGCACTCCCGCAGCCATGACCTCTTCCGCGCTTTCCGAAACCACCAGCCAGGACCGCATCCAGTGGATACGCCTGTCGTCCTGCTACCTCCCCCTGGCCCGGCCCATCAGCGATGCCAAGGTGCTCACGGGCCGCCAAAAGCCCATGACCGAGGTCGCCATGCTGTTCGCCGAGATCCAGACCCGCGACGGCCACCGGGGTCTGGGCCTGAGCTACGCCAAGCGCGCAGGCGGCCCGGGCCAGTTCGCCCATGCCAGCGAAATCGCGCCCACCCTGCTGGGCGAAGACCCCAGCGACATCGCGCGGCTGTGGACACGCATGTGCTGGGCCGGCGCCTCCGTGGGCCGCAGCGGGCTGGCCGTGCAGGCCATCGCGGCCTTCGACGTGGCGCTGTACGACATCAAGGCGCGCCGCGCGGGCCTGTCGCTGTCCAAGCTGCTGGGCTCGCAGCGCGAATCCGTGCGCTGCTACAACACCTCGGGCGGCTTTCTGCACACGCCGCTCGATGAGCTCAAGCGCAACGCCAGCGCCTCGCTGGAGCGCGGCATTGGCGGCATCAAGCTCAAGGTGGGCCAGCCCGACTGCGCGCTGGACATACGGCGCGTGGAGGCCATGCGCGCCCACCTGGGCGATGCCGCGCCCATCATGGTGGACGCCAACCAGCAATGGGACCGCCCCACGGCCCAGCGCATGTGCCGTGTCTTCGAGGAGTTCAACCTGGTCTGGATCGAGGAGCCGCTGGACGCCTACGACCACGAAGGCCATGCCGCGCTGGCCGCGCGTTTCGACACGCCGATCGCCACCGGCGAGATGCTGACCAGCGCCGCCGAGCACGGCGATCTCATACGCCACCGCAGCGCCGACTTCCTCATGCCCGACGCGCCGCGCGTGGGCGGCATCACGCCCTTCCTGCAGATCGCCGCCCAGGCCGAACTGGCCCACCTGAGCCTGGCGCCCCACTTCGCCATGGAGCTGCACGTGCACCTGGCCGCCACCTGCGCCAACGAGCCCTGGGTGGAACACTTCGACTGGCTGGAGCCGCTCTTCAACGAACGCCTGGACATCGCCGATGGCCGCATGCTCGTGCCCACGCGCCCCGGCCTGGGACTGAGCCTGAGCGAGCAGGCGCGGCGCTGGACGCGCGAAAGCGTGGAGTTCGGGGAGCGGGGTTGAGGGTGCCTACCCATCCAACCCGTACTTGCGGATCTTGTCGTGCAGCGTGGTCTTGGGCATGGACAGGGCTTCGGCCGTGCGCGCCAGGCTGCCGGCGTGGCGGCGCAGGGCGTCGGCGATGAGGGCGCGCTCGAAGGCCTCGACAGCGGCGGACAGCGGCCGGGGCGCGGCGTCCTGCGCGGTGGTGCCGGCCGGCTGGCCGAAGGGGGGCGAGCCGGTCTCGATGCCCAGCACCGTGCGCTCGGCCACGTTGCGCAGCTCGCGCACGTTGCCGGGCCAGTCATAGCCCAGCAGTTGCTGCACGCGCGCCGTGGTCAGCTCGGGCACGGGCCGCTGGTGGCGCGCGGCGCCCTGCAGCGCGAAGTGCTCGAACAGCAGCGGCACGTCCTCGCGCCGCTCGCGCAGGGGCGGCAGCGAGACGGTGGCCACGTTCAGGCGGTAGTAGAGGTCGGCGCGGAACAGCCCTTGCCGGCTCAACTCCAGCAGATCCACCTTGGTGGCCGCGATCACGCGGCAGTCGATGGGGATCAGGGTGTTGGAGCCCAGGCGCTCCAGCACACGCTCCTGCAGCACGCGCAGCAGCTTGATCTGCATGGGCAGGGGCATGCTCTCGATCTCGTCCAGGAACAGCGTGCCGCCGCTGGCGTGCTCCAGCTTGCCGATGCGCTTCTTGCCCGCGCCGGTATAGGCGCCGGCCTCGCTGCCGAACATTTCGCTGTCGAACAGCGTGTCGGGCAGGCCGCCGCAGTTGACGGCCACGAAGTTGCCCTCGCGCCGCGCGCTGGCTTCGTGCAGGCAGCGCGCCACCAGTTCCTTGCCCGTGCCGGTCTCGCCCTGGATCAGCACATCGGCCGCGCTCTGCGCCAGCCCCGTGAGCATCTGGCGCAGCTGGCGCATGTTGGGCGCGCGGCCTATCAGCCGGTGCTCCAGGCTGTCGCGCTGGTCCAGCTGCTGGCGCAGCGCCCGCACCTCCAGCACCAGCCGCCGGCGCTCCAGGGCGCGGCGCACAGCGCCGACCAGGGTTTCGGGGGCGAAGGGTTTCTGGATGAAGTCCTGGGCGCCGTCCTTCATGGCCTGCACGGCCATGGAGATGTCGCCGTGGCCGGTGATCAGCACCACGGGCAGTTCCGGGTCCATGGCCACCAGTTCGCGCAGGAAGGCCATGCCGTCCATGCGCGGCAGGCGGATGTCGCTGACCACGATGCCCGCGAAGTCGCGCGACAGGCGCCGGCGCGCCTGCTCGGCGCTGCCCACGCTTTCGCAGGCGATGCCTTCGAGCTGCAGCGCCTGCTCGCAGCCGAGCACGATGTCGGGGTCGTCCTCGATGATCAGGACTTTGAGGGCGTCGGTCATGGTGTGTCGGCAGAGGGTGTGGAGGGAGCCAGGGCCAGGCTCAGCGTGAAGACGGCGCCGCCGCCCGGATGGTTGCTGCCCGTCAGCGTGCCGCCGCATTCACGCACGATGCCGGCCGACAGCGCCAGCCCCAGGCCCAGGCCCACGCCCTCTTCCTTGGTGGTGAAGAACGGCTGGAACAGATGGGCCTGCGCCGCTTCGCTCAGGCCCGGGCCGTGGTCGCGCACGGTGACCTGGGCGCGGCCATCGGCCACGGCGCAGGCCAGCTCCAGGCAGGGCGCGGGCTGGCCGCGCATGGCGTCCAGGGAGTTGTTGATCAGGTTGATCAGCACCTGCTCGATGCGGTTGCGGTCGCACCAGGCCACGGCCTCGGGCACGCCGTCATCGCGCAGGATGCGGGCGCCGGTCTCGGCCACGCGCGACTCCAGCACGGCCAGCGCATTGTCCAGCGCATGCGCCAGCGGCACGGCCTGGCTGGCGCCGCTGGACTTGCGCGCGAAGTTGCGCAGCTGGCCGGTGATGCGGCCCATGCGGTCGGCCAGCTGCGCCATTCGCTCCAGGTTCACGCGCGTGGTTTCGGTATCGCCGCGCTCCAGAAAGCGCTGGCTGTTGCCGGCCAGGGTGCGCAGCGCCGTCAGCGGCTGATTGAGTTCATGGGCCACGCCCGTGGACAGCTGGCCTATCACGGCCAGCTTGCCGGCCTGCACCAGTTCGTCCTGGGCGGCGCGCAGCGTGGCCTCGGCGTGTGTGCGCTCGGCCACCTCGGCCTGCAGCGCCTCGTTGGCGGCCGACAGGTCGGCCGTGCGCTGCTCCACCTTGCGCTCGAGCTCGTCGTGCGCGGCCTGCAGCGCCTCGCGCGCGGCCAGCCGGTCGCGCAGGTGGCGGCGGCGCTCGTTGACCATCATGGCCAGCAGCAGCACAAAGGCCGCGCCCACGGCCGCGGCCAGCGCGCGGCTCTGGGCCAGCTGGTCGACCTGCTCCAGGTGCGAGAGCACGGTGATCGTCCAGGGCGTGCCAGGCAGTTGGCGCGACTGGGCCAGGAAGCGGCCGCTGACCGGGTAGACCGAGCCTGGCGATTCCTCGCCATGGCGGGCAATGCGCACCAGGCGCGCGCCCTGGCCCAGGTCGCGCAGCACCTGCAGGCCCAGCGGCTCCAGCGCGCGGCGGTTGTACTGGCGCGTGTGGTCGAAGGCGGCGCGCGTGCCCTCGTCCAGTGTGCGCAAGGTGGTGAATTTCCAGTCGGAGACCGTGCCCAGGATGACGACGCCGTTCTCGTCCCCCACCAGCACGGGCGCCTCCACCGTGGACCACGATTGCTCCAGCTGGTCCAGGCTGACCTTGACCACGGCCACGCCCAGCGTGTGGGTGTCGTCACCCAGGGTGGAGGCCAGGTAGTAGCCGGGCTCGCCGCGCGTGGTGCCTATGCCGAAGAAGCGCGCGCTGCCCGTGGCCATGGCGGTGCGGTAGTAGGGACGAAAGCTCAGGTCCTCGCCCATGTAGCTGTCGGTGCGCCGCCAGTTGCTGGAGGCCACGACGTGGCCGCGCGCATCGACCAGGTAGGCAGTCAGCGTGCCCGCGCGGTCGTTGAGTTGCTCCAGGTAGGCGTTGACGCGGTTGGTGAGCTGCTCGTCGCCGGGCTCGGCCAGCAGCCTTTGTACATTGCCTTCCAGCGCCAGCACGTCGGGCAGGAAGGCGTATTTGCCGATCTCGCGCTGCAGGCTGGCGCCGTACAGCTCCAGCCGGTGCATGCCCGTGGCACGCAGATCGGCGATGCCCAGCCGCTGGGCCAGCAGGTACGCACCCCAGCCGCTCAGCCCGCTCAGGGCAAGCCACAGCAAAAGCAGGATGAGCTGGCGCAGGGGGCGGCGGGCGGGCATGGTGAAGGCACCGATGTTATCAGTGCCCCCCAGCGCCGCCTGGGCCTCAGGCCGAGACAGCGGGCCGCCCTTGCTCGGAATGGTCCGTGGGCAGCAGGGACTCGTCGTCATCCGTGGCCGCGGTCGGATCGACGGCGCCTTCCCACTTGGCCACCACGGCCGTGGCGATCGCATTGCCCAGCACATTGGTCAGGGTGCGGCCCATGTCCAGGAAGTGGTCGATGCCCAGGATCAGCAGGATGCCCGCCTCGGGCAGGCCGAACATGGGCAGCACGGCGGCCACCACCACCAGCGAAGCGCGCGGCACGCCGGCAATGCCTTTGCTGGAGACCATCAGCACCAGCAGCATGGTGATCTGGGCCGTCAGCGTCATGTCGATGCCGTAGGCCTGGGCGATGAAGATGGCCAGGAAGGTGGTGTAGACCATCGAGCCGTCCAGGTTGAACGAGTAGCCCAGCGGCAGCACGAAGCCGATGATGCGCGGCTTGATGCCGAACTTCTCCAGTTGTTCCATCAGCTTGGGATAGGTCGATTCGCTGCTGGCCGTGGAAAAGCCCACCAGCAGCGGGCCTCGGATCAGGTTCAGCAGGCGGAAGATGTCACGGCCCAGCACGCAGTAGCCGGCCACGATCAGCAGCACCCACAGCGTGGCCAGGGCCAGGTAGAAGCACAGCATGAACTTGCCGAACACCGACAGCATGCCCAGGCCATGGATGGTGATGGTGCCGGCCACAGCGCCGAACACGCCCACGGGGGCGAAGCGCATCACGTAATCGGTGACCTTGAGCATGATGTGGACCACTTCGTCCATCAGGCCCACCATGGAGCGCGCGGCCTGGTTGTGCAGATTGCCCAGCGCAATGCCGAAGAACAGCGCGAACACCAGGATCTGCAGCACCTCGTTGGTCGCCATGGCCTCGAAGATGTTCTTGGGGAACACGTGGGCGATGAAGTCCTTGAGGTTCAGCGCCGAGGTCTTGAGGTTAAGGCCCTCGGCCGACGACGGCAGGGCCACGCTCAGGCCATGGCCGGGCTGCAGCACGTTCGCATAGATCAGGCCGATGGCCAGCGAGCAGAACGAGGCCACGATGAACCAGCCCAGCGCGCGGCCGCCAATGCGGCCCACGGCCTTGGCGTCGCCCATGTTGGCCAGGCCCGACACCAGGGTGGCGAACACCAGGGGCGCGATGATCATCTTGATCATGCGCAGGAAGACATCGGTGAGGATGCCGAAGTAGCTGGCGATTTCCTTGGCGGCCTCGGGCGTGGGTGCGTAGCTGTTGCAGGCATAGCCCACCAGCACGCCGAGGACCATGGCCACGAGCACCATGGTGGTCAAGCGGTTGAATTTCATGCGGATTTTTTCGTTGGACGTATTTCGGTCTTGCAAGCGAGCCCGGCCACCACGGCTGCCGGCCACGGGCCGGATGCCACAGCGAAGACGGGCTTGTCTCCCTGCATACACAACCACGATGCACGTGGCCTGCGCCTGACAGTGCACAGACCGTGCCAGCCGCATCCGGCACCTGCACCCCGCGCTAACTGCTTGATTCGCCTATATCGACCTTACTTTTATGCATAAGGTGGCACGGAAATCCGAACGATGGAACGCCTGCATCGTTCGGAAAACCGGATGGCCGGGCCTGCCGCCTCCGACCCTCCCGGCCGGCGCTATCATCCGCACCGGCCCCATGTCACGGGGCCGGTGCTTCAAAACACCTCCATCACACAGCGGCACAACCTCTTCGAAAGCGAGGTCTGTCAATGCAATTCACGGATCAATGCAATCGCAAAGGCCAGTGAATTCGCTTTGCAATGGAGCATCAAGCATGAACACCGTTTTCCTCGCACTCGCCTGCGCGCCCTCTCTTGGCGCCGCCCCTTCCACACGGAGGGCCAAGGCATGAACCCCACCACCCAACCCACCACCGCCAAGGACAGCCACACCACGCGGCAGCTGTCCAATGCCCTCACCCAGGTGGACCATCTTGTGCAGCAAGGCTGTGCAGAGATTTCCTCCATCGCCCAACTCGCCCTGGCATGGCTGGAGACGCCCAAGGGCCATCGCCACATGGATGTGGTGGCCCGCGCCCTGCAAAGCATCCGCGACAGCGCCGAGACGCTGGCCGACTACGCCGGCACCGAGGCCCAGGCCATGGGCTGCGGGTTTGAAGACGCGGCCGAGATGCGCCGCGCCGAAGCGGCCGAGGCAGCCGCCAAAGCCATGGCGCAACTGTTTGAACGCCGGCCGGTGCCCGGGCAGGACGGCAGCAGCAGCTGATGCTCCGGCGCCTGTAGAGGGGCCCGCTCTCCCAGGGTCCCGCACCGTGTCTTCACCGGTGCATCAACCGAGCGCCAACCCTGCCTCAACCCTGCGTCTGGGGCCCCAGGCGAAAAACACTCACGGACTGCACAAGGTCATGCGCCTGCTGGCGCAGGCTCGTGGCTGCCGCCGCCATTTCCTCCACCAGGGCCGCGTTTTGCTGTGTCGCCTGGTCCATC
The DNA here is from genome assembly GCF_001682645.1 of Delftia sp. JD2. Taxonomy (NCBI): domain Bacteria; kingdom Pseudomonadati; phylum Pseudomonadota; class Betaproteobacteria; order Burkholderiales; family Comamonadaceae; genus Delftia; species Delftia sp. JD2. Next base: position 17,231 of record NZ_LFJT01000026.1, on the reverse strand, counting down.
TGCATGACCGCCTCGCCCACTTGTGCCACGCCGCTGCGTTGTTCGGCGGAAGCCGCGCTGATCTCGCCCATGAGGTCGGTGACGCTGCGTATGCTCGTCACCACTTCAGCCATGGTGCCGCCCGCGCGATCGGCCAGCACAGAGCCCTGTTCGACCCGCTCGACGCTGTCGGAGATCAGGGCCTTGATCTCCTTGGCCGCCGCTGCGCTGCGGCCGGCCAGGCTGCGGACCTCGGAGGCCACCACAGCGAAGCCACGGCCCTGTTCTCCGGCACGCGCAGCCTCCACCGCAGCGTTCAGCGCCAGGATGTTGGTCTGGAACGCGATGCCGTCGATGACGTTGATGATGTCGGCGATGCGGCGCGAACTTTCACTGATGCCCTTCATCGTGTCCACGACCTGGGTGACCACCTCGCCCGCCTGCCCGGCCACGCCGCTGGCCCGCTGCGCGAGCGCGTTGGCCTTGCCCGCGCCATCAGCATTCTGGGTCACGGTGGCTCCGAGCTGCTCCATGGAGGCCGCCGTCTGTTCAAGCGCGCTGGCCTGGCTCTCGGTCCGCGAGGACAGGTCGGTGTTGCCCTGGGCAATCTGCGTGCTTGCACTTGCCACGGATTCGCTGCCGCTGCGCACGACGGCCACGACCTGCGATAGCGCATCACTCATCTCGCCGAGGCTGCGCAGCAGGATCCCCACTTCATCGTGGGTGGTGGCCTCCACCCGCTGCGTCAGATCCCCGCATGCCACCGCGCGTGCCACCTGGATGGCCCGGCCGATGGGGCCCGTGATGGAGCGCGTGACCCAGGTCCCCAGCAAGGCGGCCAGCACGACGGCCACCAGCGCACCCCCCAGCTCGAACGCCAGCGTCATTGCCGCCAGCGACTCGGTGCGCGTCAGGCGCTCGGCCATGAGCTGCTCCTCCTCTCGCACCAGGTCCGCCTGCAGTGCGCGCAGCCCATCCATGGCCGCCTTCTCGCGCCCCAGAGAGAACTCGCGGACCAGATCCTCGACCGTCGCCGTGCCGTCCTGGACTTGCCGCCGCAGCGCCTGCAGCGGCTGCACCGCCTGCACGAATTCACGGTGGCGCAGCCGGATTCCGTCGAGCCGGCGCTGCTGGGCGGGGTTGTCCTCGGTCAGGCGTACGGCCTCCTGCCAGGAGGCCTCGAACTCCTTGAGTCCTTCATCCCACGGGGCAAGAAAACGGGAGTCACCCGACAGGAGATAGCCCCGCGAGGCCGTCTCCATGTTGACCATGCCCGTGAGCATGCGCTGTCCTTGGGACATCACCTTGAAGGTGTGCTCGTTCCATTGCTGGGCCTCCTTGAGCCGGGACTGGCTGCTCACGGCCAGCGCGATGACAAGAAGAAAAATGGCGATGACGCATGCGAAGGCAGCTGCGAGACGGCGGGCCAGTGGCCAGTTGGACAAATTCATGATGATCATCGGTACGAACTGCGTGGCCGGAAAGACTGCACAAGGGCGCGGCGATCATGGTGTGAAGCCTCGCCTGCGCCTGGGCACTCATCTCCTGGCCGGGATCTACAAAGCACTCGCGCCAGCGGCTGCCGGGTGGCGGCCAGCGGGCCTGCGCTTTGTTTCTCTATGTAATATATTGGACAAAACATATTTTTGTCCTAGACAATTCGCAAAATCCCTCAAAACATCCCGGCCATGACCGGACGTTTTGTTCCCTTCAGATCAATGACGCCACTTTCTGACCCCCTGCCTTTGGCGCCTGGCCCCGGGCTGCCCATCTCGGCCGTCGAACGCGAGACCGGACTTGCCAAGGACACCCTGCGTGTCTGGGAAAGACGCTACGGCTTTCCAAGGCCTGAACGGGATTCGGCAGGCGATCGCCGCTACCCGGCGGACCAGGTTCGACAACTGACCCTGATCCGGCGGCTCATGGATACGGGGCTGCGCCCCAGCAAGCTGATGGGCGTGGATCTGGACGGCCTGCAGGCGCTGCTGGCCCGCACCGACACCTCGCCGGGCAAGGATTTGTCCAGGACAAATTCAGAGAATGCAGCGGACTCTGACCGCTTCGCCCCCATGCTCAACGCCATTGCCGCCCATGATCCCGCCCAGCTCAGGCATTGCCTGAGCCTGGCCCAGTCGCGCATGGGCCTGGCCGGTTTCGTGACCACGCTCGTGGCCCCGCTGACCACGGCGGTCGGCGATTTCTGGGCACAGGGGCGTTTTGAAGTGTTTGAAGAGCACCTGTACACCGAGGTGCTCACCGGCGTCTTGAGGCAGGCGATCGCCTCGCTCGCCCCTCCTTCCCCGCCGCCCGCGCCCAAGGTGTTGCTGACCACGCTGCCGCAGGAGATGCATGGACTGGGACTGCTCATGGTCGAAGCCCTGCTGGCCCTGGAAGGCTGCAACTGCGTATCGCTGGGCACCCAGACGCCCATCGGCGACGTGGCACAGGCCGCGCGGGCGCATCGCGCCGACATCGTGGGGCTGAGCTTCAGCAGCGCACACAACGGAGCGATGGCGCAGGCTTGCCTGGGCGAGCTGCGCAGCCACCTGCCGCCGGCCATCGAGTTGTGGGCCGGTGGAGCATGCCCGGCGCTTTATTCCAGCCCGGTCGCGGGCATGACGCCGGTGCGCCATCTCACGGATCTGCAACCGCTGGTCGCCCGATGGCGGCAGACGACAAGAACATCAAGGACATACGCATGAACTTTCCCGCCCCCCGCCCCGTCTTCACCGCCAGGCGGCGCACCCTGCTGGCAGCGGCCCTTGGCGCCGGCCTGCTGGCCAGCGGTTGCGCCAGCATGCGCCCGCCCGGCTCGGTCACGCCCGTCTCACCGTTCGATCTGCAGCGCTACCAGGGCCTGTGGTACGAACTGGCACGGCTGGACCATGGTTTCGAGCGGGGCATGACCGATGTGACCGCCGAGTACACGCCGCAGGCAGACGGCAGCGTGAAGGTGGTGAACCGGGGGTTTTCCGTGCCCCGGGGCCAGTGGCAGCGCGCCGTCGGCAAGGCCTTGTTCACGGGCAAGCCGGACACGGCTTCGCTCAAGGTCTCCTTCTTCGGCCCGTTCTACGGCGGCTACCATGTGGCCGCCCTGGACCCTGACTACCGCTGGGCGCTGGTCCTCGGGCCGGACACGCAGTACTGCTGGATACTGGCCAGGGAGCCCAAACTGCCCCCGCAGACGCTGCAATCCATCGTCGCCAAGGCCGCGGAACTGGGCGTCGATACCGGCGCGCTGATCTGGGTCAGCCATGAGCGGCACCAGGAAGCGCACAGCCAGGAGGCCTTGTGAACGGCGCGCCCCCCGTCGCGGTGATCGGCGCGGGAATGGCGGGTTTGGCATGTGCACAGCTGCTGGCCGAGGCTGGCTGCCGCGTGGATATCTTCGAGAAAAGCCGAGGCCCATCCGGGCGCATGAGCACGCGGCGCGCGCAGGATCCGCAGGGTGCGTGGCAGTGCGATCACGGCGCTCCATCGTTTGCGGCCCAGGACCCGGAGTTTGTGCAGGAGGTGCGCCAGTGGGAGCAGCACGGCGTTGTCGCCGCCTGGCGTCCGCGCGCAGTGCGCCTGCAGGGCACAGACGTGGTGCCAGCAGAGGCAGGCCCCGACCGCTGGGTGGGCGTGCCGCGCATGACCTCTCCCGCAGCGTTTCTTGTCCAGCGGCTTGCACAACAGGGGCATGGCGCACGGCTGCACCTGCAAGCCACGGTTCAGCAGTTGCAGTACGAATCTGCCTGCTGGACTGTGCACTGTGCCGAACACGGGCAGATCGGATCGGAATACTGCGCCCTGGTTTTGGCAGTGCCTGCACCGCAGGCGGCAGCCTTGCTGGAGCCGGTCTCGCCCTATGCGGCGGCACTGGCTGCCAGCGCGCGCATGCAGCCTTGCTGGGTGGCCATGCTGCGCACCGACGCCCCCCTGCCGCTGGACTGGGATGCGGCAGAAATCACGGATGGCCCGCTGTGCTGGGTGGCACGCGACAGCGCCAAGCCAGGGCGACAGGGGCCGCAAGTGCCGCAAGGACCTCAGACCTGGGTGCTGCATGCCAGTGCACGATGGAGCCAGGATCACATCGAGTCGGACGCCGAATCCGTGGCCCGGCAACTGCTGCAGGTATTCGAGGCTCTGGCCGGCCCACTGCCCGGCTCTCTGACCGGCTCTCTGCCAGGCGGCCTGCGCGTCACTGCCCACCGCTGGCGCTATGCGCTGCCGGCGCCGCACCTGGTCAACCGCTGCTGGTGGGACGCGCCTGCGGGCCTGGGCCTGTGCGGCGACTGGATGTGCGGCGCAGGGGTCGAAGGCGCCTGGCTCAGCGGACGGGCGCTGGCCCGGCGCGCCCTGGCCACGCTGACGCGCTGAACTGCAGGAACGCCCGCGCCATGCACAAGAAGCCCCACCTGCCCTCCAAGCTGTGTGCGTGCTGCGGTCTTGCGTTCACATGGCGCAAAAAATGGGCACGTGATTGGGACGAGGTCAAATACTGCTCGCAGCGCTGCCGCACCGCGCGACTGCCGCCTGATCCCACTCCCCCATCTGCAGGCCGTCAGCCAAGGCGCTGACCTCCAAGCGGGCCATGCGCCCGCACATCCTGGGAGCCCTGGATTGCCGCCAGGCCGGCCCCATAATGCGCCACCCCATTGCATCAAGGAATTGGCACCTATGTCTTCCGGCGGCTTTCACGTCCACGGCCCACACGATCACGAACTCGAACATGCTGCCCAGGGCGAGCATGGCCAAACCGCCCACCATGGCATCGGCGGCGGCAGCCTGACCAACCAGATCGCCATGTGCACGGCAGTCATCGCCACGGTGGGCGCCATCTTCGCGTACATGGGCGGCGCCACCCAGGCCAATGCCGGGCTGTACAAGAACGACGCAGCCATCAAGAAGACCGAAGCGGCCAACCAGTGGGCCTTCTTCCAGGCCAAGAGCACCAAGCAATCGCTGTCCGAGTTCGCGCGTGATCTGGCGACCACGGAGGACAGGCGGGCGGCCTACCAGGCCAAGGTGGAGCGCTACGAAAAGGAAAAGGACGACATCAAGCGCGATGCCGACCGCCTGGAAGCCGAGGCCCGGCAATGGGACGAGAAGTCCGAGATGCAGATGCACCTGCATCACCGCTGGGCGCAGGCCACCACCGCGCTGCAGGTCGCCATTGCCCTTGCAGCCATCGCGCTGCTGACCAAGAAGAAATGGCTGGAATACGCCATGCTCGGCGTGGCAGCGCTAGGCCTTGGCGTGGGCGGGCTGGCCATGCTGCACATCTAGAGCGTGTGGCAAAGCCGCAAAGCCGCATATCCGCCTTGGAAGGCCGCTGTGAAACAGCCCCCTGATTCCCCGGCCTTGCCCGCGGCTCAGTCCTCGCTGGGACGGGGGTAGCCTGCCTCTGCCCAGGCTTGCGCAGACGTCCGGGTGAGCTGATGGTCCGGCCTGACTCCCACCTTGGCCAGCTCGCTGCCGTCGGCGGCAGTGGCGGTGAGCGTGGCGCTGGGATTGTCTTCATCGGGCTCGATATCCAGAGAGACGGTCACGCGTGACCCGCCCACCATGATCTGCACATCCTTGTGCAACTGCGCTGCCAGATGCTGCTCATGCCGGCGCATCACCTCGTGCGCCGTCTTCACCAGCGTGTTGAAGGCGGAAACGTCCAGCGGCTTGGGATTTTTCTTGTCGCGGCCCATGGTCCACGGGCCGACCAGGCTTGGCTCCACCTGGCCGTCCTGGGTCATGGCAACGGCCCAGCCATCGTCGTCTTCATTCTTGATGACGCGGGCCTCCCAGCCGTTGTGATGCCAAAGGCGGTCTTCGAAGATTGAGACGACTTCTTGTTCGAGTTCTGCGGACATGTCCAGACCCTTCCCTTGTGGAAACTATCGAGCCCGAAATTCTACTGTCCATCCATACAGTTCGCGCGCAGGGGTCTATTCCCAAACCGTGGACTCCCAAGAGACGAAAATGCTTCCCGATGGCACCGGAGACGGCATGAACAACGACCTTGCACACCAGGATCCTGAACTGTTGCGCCGGCTGCTGCGCGCGAAGGACAGCATTGACGCCGCATCGCACGAGGCCTGGCCTGTCGGGCGACTGGCGCAGGTCAGTGGCGTGTCCGAAGCGCACTTCGCCCGGTCGTTCAAGCAGGCCTTCGGCAGTCCGCCGCACCGGTACTTGCTCACGCGGCGCATCGAGCGGGCAATGACGCTGCTGCGCGAAACCGATCTGGCCATTACCGACATCGCCTTTGATACAGGCTGGGCAAGCCTGGGCACCTTCGGGCGCACCTTCCGCGATATCACAGGCGACAGTCCCAGCGCAGTCCGGGTGCGCGCCCGGGCGACGATGCACGAGCTGGGCCGCGTGCCCGCCTGCATTGTCAGCGCCGCGCACCGCCCCGACCTCACGACCGCAGTTTCGGAGAAGCGACGCCGGGCAACAAGCGATACAAACGAACCCGAACAACAGGAGATCCCATGATTCGAGGCGTTGAAGTGGTTGGTTTGTATGTGCGCGATCAAGACGAAGCACTCGCGTTCTATGTCGACAAACTCGGGTTCCGCGTCCACACGGACGTGGCAAACGGCGACTATCGCTGGCTCACGGTGCAGCACCCGGAACAGCCGTCGTTCCAGCTCGGCCTGTTCACACCCGGCCCTCCCGTGCTCGACGCAGCAACGGCGCAGGCAGTGCGCGCGATTGTGGCCAAAGGCGCCATGCCGCCCCTCGTACTGACCGTGGATGACTGCCGCGCGGCCTACGACCGAATGCTCGCAAGCGGAGTGGAATTCACGCAGGAACCCGTGGCACGGTACGGCACCGTGGACGCAGGCTTCCGCGATCCGTCGGGGAACGGGTGGAAGATGATCCAGGCGCGCCGCTAAGGGAGGCCGCCTTGAACTGGAACCACCGGATCCGGCAGATCCACCGCTGGCTGTCCGTCGCCTTCACGGTCACAGTCATCGCCAACTTCATTGTCCGGGCGCAGAGGGAACCTCCCTCCTGGGTCAGCTACTCGCCGCTGCCCCCGCTCTTTCTCTTGCTGTTGAGCGGTCTGTACCTCTTCGTGCTGCCGTACGCCTGCATGCGACGCAGTGGAACAAGGAAGCCAGGCGATGCGAGGTAGGTGTCTTGGCCCTTGAATGGCCGCCAGCACGCATTCTTCGACAAGGGCGCGTCGCGCTCGCCGCAAATTGCCGCCGCAACGAAGGGCTTGCGAGTACGATAAGCTTCAAGCCTTGTTGAAGGTCAAGGAGCCCTTGTCGAAGGTTGCGCATGAACATTGGTGAACTGAGCAAACGCACAGGCCTGTCCACATCACGCATTCGTTTTTATGAGCAAAGCGGCCTGCTGCAAGCGGCTGAGCGTGGCGCGAATGGCTACCGCAGCTATCCGCCTGAGATGGTGCAGATGCTGGAGCTGATTGCGATGGCGCAAGGCGTGGGCTTCAGCCTGGATGAAATTCGTGCACTCTTGCCGCCCGGCCTGCAAGGCTGGGACCATGAGGCCGTCGTGGGCGCGCTGCGCCAAAAAATTGCCGATATCAAGGCCATGGAGAAAAAGCTGCAAACCAGCAAAAAGCAGTTGCAGGCTTTGTTGACCGATATTGAAGCGCGGCCAGACAACATGGATTGCCACGACAACGCACGCCGCGTGCTCTCCCATGTACTGGCCCAGCAATCCGAATCCCTGGCCTCTGAAGCAGCGGCCGAAGAAAAAATGGGCAAGCTCATGCGCACAGGACACAAGAAGCGGGCAAGCGTGGCATAGGCCTGCGCCAGTTTGGAACGCGGCCCTAGCGCCTTGCCAAAGCCTGCACCACCTGCTTTGCAGTCGCTTTGGCCGACCCCGGGTTTTGCCCGGTGATGAGGCGGCCATCGGCCACCACATACGAGATAAAAGGCAGCAAGGCTTTTTGATAGCGCGCACCGCGCATCTTCATTTCCTGCTCGGCGTTGTAGGGCATGGACCGGGCCACTCCGGCCAGGATTTCTTCCGTCCATGAAAAACCCGTGACCCGTTTGCCCGCGACCAGCAAAGAGCCGTCGCTGAGCTGCGTATTGAGCAGGCCGCAGTAGCCGTGGCAAACCGATGCAACGATGCCACCTTGCTCCCAGATGCTGCGTGTGATGCGCTGCAGCCCCGCACTATCGGGAAAATCCCACATTACCGCATGCCCTCCAGTGAAGTAGATGGCATCGAAATCGTTCGCATCGATATCGGCAGGTGCTGCAGTGTTCGCCAGCAGGGCCATGCGCGCGGGATCATCGAGCCAGGCTTTGGCCGAAGCATCGAAGAGCGGCCATTGGAGTGCGCGCGGCTCCAGTGGTACGGCGCCACCCAGCGGGCTCACCAGTTGCTGCGGGTACCCTTGCGCAGCAAACACATCCCAGGCATGGGTCAGCTCCGACAGCCACAGCCCTGTGGCGTGCGCAGGGTCGTCGTAATGAGCGACATTGGTGACGACATGCAAGACACGTGGCGTACTCATGAAGACTCCTGCGCGATTTGCTTGAGGCCCTGTGCGTAGCTGGTGACAGCAAAGTCGGGAAAGCGGCGCTTGAACTTGGACGAATCAAACACATTGTCGTGTGCGTAGCGTGGCAGCAGTTCACGCAGTTCGCGCACAGGCTTGGAGACCCAGCCAGCAACCACCATGGCCAGGTGGCTCAGTACCTTGTAGCGCGGCTCAACCCCAAAGGTTGCAGCCGCCAGGTTCACAAAGGCCTGATAGGTCAGCCGCTCGTCCCAGCAAGGCAGATGCCAGGTCTGGCCATACGCATCTTGCGCATTGCCAATGGCAGCCATGGCGCGGCTTGCATCGGGCGTCCAGATCAGGGTGCGCAGCTTGTCGTCACGGACCGGCACTTTGGCCTTCTGGCCCGCCTTGAGCGGGCCGATCACCAGGGTATTGGTGATGCTTTGGGTTTTGCCGGGGCCGTAGAACTCTGGCGCGCGGGCAATGGCGACGGGGATATCTCCGCGCTGCATCTCGGCCAGCACCATCTCGACCATCAAGGCGCGCACGCGCCCCTTGCGGCCCACCGGGGCAAATGCGGTTTCCTCGGTCTGCCGCTGCGCGGTTTGCGGGTACATGTAGGTGTTGTCGAAATAGACAAATTTGGCCCCCGCTGCCCGCGTGGCATCGAGTGCGTTGAGCAGCATGGCAGGAAATTGCCGCTCCCATAACTCGGTGTCTGGTGGCAGGCCAGCGGTGAAGTACACAACCTCGCTGCCACGCACGGCCTCCAGGGTTTGCGCGGGATTCATCAGGTCGGCGGACACCAGCTCGTCCGTATCGTTCACCTTGCGCGGCTTGCGGCTGACCAGGCGCAGGTTCTGCGTGTAGTTGCGGTGGAGCTCGCGCGCCAGCTCCACAGCGATCTGGCCATTGGCGCCCAAAATGGTTTGCATATCGATCCTTGCAGCATCTTGTGTGATGAGAGGATATGGAGCTTAAGCTTCAACTTGAGTTGAAGGTCAAGCGGCAAACTACAGATCCCTGATATCAGGTCGAAGACAAACCCGCCGGCTCGCTCAGCGGGTGGACTCTTTGGTCGCTCCGGCACAAATGTTGACGCGACAGGCGTTTTATTCCAGCGTAGTGTCAAACCGGTGATGGTGCCATCGCATCAACAAGGCACCGAACCGGACCGGGATGAAGCCGAGATTTATTCCGGTCCGCTCACCGGCTCTATTGATTCCTGCTGTCAAGCAGGCATCAATCAGCAAAGTCAACGCCCCCGCATCCCCATCAAAACCTCAATCGTCACCGACGTCGCGTCGTCATCCGGCCTTTTGCGGTGCGCGATGCCCAACGCCCTTGACAGTGCTGGCCGCAGGGGCCGCGTGGTGATGCGGGGGTCAGGCTGCGGTGCGCCGGCCTCGTGGGGCAGCAGCGCGGCGCCGTAGCCCGCCGCCACCAGGCTCTTCATTGCGTCGTTGTAGTTCAGCTCGATCCGTGCCTGCGGCCGGGCGCCGCCTGCGGCAAACCATTCGGCAGTCTGGCGTGACAGCCGGGTTCCACGGTCGTTGGCGATCAGCGGACGGGCCGCAAGCCACGCGGGCGTGATGTGTCGCGGCGGCTTCCAGGCGGCCGGGATGAAGGCGAGCACGGGGTCCTGGCGCCAGGCCTGCACCTGCAGCCCGCGCAGCACGGGCTGCGGCAAGGCAACGATGCCGATGTCCAGGCTGCCGGCAGCCAGGCGCGCCAGGGCCTCCTCGCTGGTCATCACCGCCACTTGCACGTCGATCTCGGGATGCCGGGCCGCCAGGGTTTCCAGAGCCTGGGGCAAGAGGTGCGCAAGTGCGCCGGTGGAGGCGCCCAGGCGCACGCGGCCCCCGCGCGTGGCGATCTGGCGCTGCACGGTCTGCAGGAGATCGTCAGCCTCGGCCAGGAGCTGGCGCGCCTTGTCTATCAGCAGGCTGCCCGCCGATGTGGCGGTGACGCCGGCCGGTGCGCGGTGCAATAGACGAGTTCCCAGACGCTCTTCGAGCTGCGCCACATGCAGCGTCACCGTGGGCGGCGCCAGGTGCAGCACCTTGGCGGCGGCAGCGAATGAGCCCAGGTCGGCCACCGTCAGCAGGGTGCGCAGACGGTCCAGATTGATTTCGCGCATGGTGCGGTGCCCCAGGTTGCCAGCAATTCAGGAATCATGAATCTGTAGTTTGTCAGATTCAACTGGCCTGCATGCGGCAGTCGCTGCACCATGCGCTCCACACCCAATCGGAGCAACCCATGACCTCTCTTGTTTTCATCGATGGCGACCAAGGCACCACCGGCCTGCAGGTGCGCGAATGGCTGGCGGATCGGACCGACCTGCGCCTGCTGCAACTGCCGGCCGACCAGCGCAAAAGCACGGCGCACCGTGCCGAGGCGCTCAACGACTGCGACATCGCCTTGCTGTGCCTGCCGGACGAGGCTGCGCGCGAGGCCGTGGCGCTGGTGCGCCGGCCCGGCGTGCGCGTGATCGATGCGAGTTCTGCGCATCGCACCGCGCCGGGCTGGGTCTATGGCCTGCCGGAACTGGAGGCAGGCCAGGCTGAACGCATCGCCCATGCCCGGCGCGTCAGCAATCCCGGCTGCTATCCGACAGGTGCGCTGGCACTGCTCAGGCCCTTGATCGACGCTGGCCTGCTGCCCCCCGACTACCCGCTGGCCATTCACGCGGTATCGGGCTACTCGGGACGGGGCCGCGCAGGACTGCTGGACCATGAGGGCGCTGCCGCCGCGACTGCCGTGCCCCTGCAGGTCTATGGCCTGGGACTGCACCACAAGCACGTGCCCGAGATCCAGCAGCATGCCGGCCTGGCCCATGCGCCGGTGTTCGTGCCGGCCTATGGCCACTACCGGCAAGGCATCGTGCTGACCATCGCCCTGCATCTGCGGCTGCTGCCCGCTGGTGTGACCGCCCGCAGCCTGCACGCTGCGCTGCAGGCGCGGTACCAGGGCCAGCCCTGCATCGAGCTGCAACCCCTGGAGGAGGACGCCGATGCGCAGCGGCTCGACCCGCGCGCGCTCAATGGCAGCAACCGGATGCGGCTCGCGGTGTTCGGACAGCCGCAGGAGCAGCAGGTGCTGCTGACCGCCGTGTTCGACAACCTGGGCAAGGGCGCCGCCGGCGCGGCGGTGCAGAACCTTGATCTGATGCTCGGGCTGCAGCCGATGCTGCAGCCAGGATGCGATGAATCCCTGAGCGTGGTGTGAGCCTGGCGTGAGCGTGGAGTGAGTGCGGTGTGAGCTGCCGGCCTGGGGAAGACGGGCAAGATCCGGGCAATCCTGCTTCAAGCCTCGACGCCACAGGCCACCGACAGATAGCTTTTCATGCGCGCGCTGGCCCGCTCCGGGTCGGCCAGCGCACCGCAGGCATCGGCCAGCTCGAACACCTTGGCAAAGTGCACGGCCCCGCGTGCAGACTGCATTCCGCCGGCCATGGAGAAGTGCTTCTGGTGGCCATTGAGCCAGGCCAGGAACACGATGCCTGCCTTGTAATGCCGCGTGGGCGCGCAAAAAATCTCGCGCGACAGCGCCACCGTGGGATCCAGCAGTTCCCGGAAGCGTCCGCTGCGGCCCTGGGCCAGTTCGGCCAGCGCCACGGCCGCCACCGGGGCGATGGGGTCGAAGATGCCCAGCAGGCCGTGGGAGTGGCCGCCCTCACCGGCTGCCGTCCCATCGCCGGCCATGAGTTCGGCGTAGTGGAAATCGTCACCCGTGTACATCTTCACGCCCGCAGGCAGCCTGCGGCGCAGCGCCCTCTCCCATTGCGCATCGAGCAGCGATACCTTGATGCCTTCGACCTTTGGCGCCTTCGCTGCGATCAGCGCGGCGACGGTATCAAGGGCCTGCGCCAGGTCCGTACTGCCCCAGTAGCCGCGCAGCGCAGGGTCGAACATCTCGCCCAGCCAGTGCAGCACCACGGGCTGGTCGGCAGCGTCCAGCAGCCGGTCATAGAGTTGCAGATAGTCCTGCGGGCCGCGCGCGGCCTGGACCAGGGCGCGGCTGGCCATGAGGACCACGGGGCAGCCTTCGGCCTGCACCACGTCCATCTGCTCGCGGTAGGCCGCCTCGACCTGTGCCAGCGTGACCCCGGGTTGCACCGCCAGCTGGTCGGTGCCCGCGCCGCAGGCCAGCTGGCCGCCCACTGCCCGCGCATGGCGCGCGCTGCGCTGGATGAGTTCGCGTGCCGATGGCCAGTCCAGGCCCATGCCGCGCTGGGCCGTGTCCATGGCTTCGGCGACCTTGAAGCCCAGGCGGTACAGATGCTCGCGGAAGGCCAGCGTCGCCTCCCAATCGATGGCAGGCGGTCCATCCCAGGGATGCGTGGCGGCCAACGGGTCGATCACCACATGGGCCGCTGCGTAGACGCTGCGGTTGAAGGCAGGGGCCGGGCCCGCGGGAGCGATGGGACTGGCCTTCATGGCCAGTGGCACGAGACGGCCGTCGCTTCGGGGAAGGAGGATCTGCATGGGGGTCTCCTGCCTCAAGCCAGTCGGCCGAGGATGTGGTCGGCAGCCTTCTCGGCCACCATGATGGTGGGAGCGTTGGTGTTGCACGAGGGGATGAAGGGCATCACGGACGCATCGGCCACGCGCAGCCCCTCCATGCCGATGAGCTGCAGTTGCGGCGTCACCACGCTGTCCGGGTCGTGCTCGGGGCCCATGCGGCAGGTGCCCACGGGATGGTGGTCGGTCTTGGCATGGGCGCAGGCGTAGTCAGACAGCTCGGCATCGCTGTCCCGATGTCCGCCCGGCAATACCTCGCCGTGCACGTAGCGCCGCAGCGCTGGCTGGCCCAGCAGCTTGCGCGCAAGGCGCAGGCCCTTGATGGACATGGCCCGGTCATGGGGGTCTGCCCAGTAGTTGGGATCGATCAAGGGCGCCGACGCCGGGTCTGCATCCGCGAGCCGGACCGTGCCACGCGAGCGGGGGCGCAGGTAGGCCGTGTTCAGCGTCACGCCCGCGTTCTCCAGCCCGGTCATCCCGGCTTCTATGCCCGAGCCCAGCCCCAGATGGAACTGGATGTCGGGCGAGCGCGCGAGCGCATCGGGGTCGGCATACCAGAAGCCCCCGGTCTCGAAGAGGCTGGAGGCGGCCGGCCCTTTCTTGAGCAGCAGGTACTGCAGGCCCGCCCAGGCCGCGTGCCAGGGGCGCTGGTATTTGTCGTAGGTGTGGTCGCCCGTGCATTCGGCGATCACGAACAGGTCCAGGTGGTCCTGCAGGTTGGAGCCGACACCAGGGAGATCATGCACAGGCGCCAGCCCCACGCTGCGCAGATGGTCGGCAGGGCCTATGCCGGAGTGCATCAGCAGCCTGGGCGAGCCTATGGCGCCCGAGCAGACGATGACTTCGCGGCTGGCGTGCACGCTGAAAGGCGTGCGGCTGGTGCCCGAGACCGCCTCCACGCCAACCGCGCGCCGGCCCTGCACCAGCACGCGCAGCGCCTGGGTCTGCAGCTGGACGGTCAGATTGGGGCGGCGCATGCGCACCGGATCGATGAAGCCGGTGGCCGCCGACGCACGGCGCGCATTCCACTGCGTGAGCTGGTAGTAGCCCAGGCCCTGCTGCGCGGCACCGTTGAAGTCGGGGTTGAAGGGCATGCCCATTTCCTGGCCGGCCTGGAAGAAGGCCTCGCAGATGGGCAGCGGGCTGACGGGGCAGGACACGCCCAGCGGGCCGCCGTAGCCGTGGTACTCGTTGGCAAAGCGCTGGTTGTTCTCCGAACGCTTGAAGTACGGCAGCACGTCGCGCCAGGACCAGCCCGTGGCGCCGCCCAGGCGCTCCCAGTCGTCATAGTCTGCCGGCGCGCCGCGCGTGTACAGCTGGGCGTTGATGGTCGAGCCGCCACCGATGACCTTGGCCTGCGTGTAGCGCAGCACGCGCTGGTTCAGATGCCGCTGCGGCACGGTCTGCCATCCCCAGGAGCCCCGGCCCCGGGTCATGCGCGCAAAGCCCGCAGGCCAGTGGTACAGAAGATGCGAGTCCCAGCCCCCGGCCTCCAGCAGCAGCACGCGCACCGAGGGGTCGGCGCTCAGCCGGTTGGCCAGCACGCAGCCCGCCGAGCCCGCGCCCGTGATGATGTAGTCATAGCTGTCCATGGTCATCCTCCTCACAGCCGCGCGATGGAGAGCGCGCCATCCACATGCAGCACCGACCCCGTCGCAAACGCCAGCCTGCCGCTTGCCAGCGCGCTGGCGGCCTGCGCCACGTCCTCGGGCCGGCCCCAGCGGCCCATGGGCACAAGGCCCGCAGCGATCAGGCCGTCGTACCGATCGGCAGCACCCGCCGTCATGGCCGTGCGGACGATGCCGGGGCGCAGCTCGAACACGCCAATGCCGTGCGCCGCCAGGCGCAGCGCGAACAGGCGCGTCAGCATGCCCAGGCCGGCCTTGGACAGGCAGTACTCGCCGCGCTCCACCGACGCCATCTCGCCGCTGACCGAGGACACGGTGACGATGGACCGCGCAGCGCCCGAAGGCGCAGCCAGCATGCGCTGCGCCACGGCCTGCGTGAAAAAGAAGCTGCCGCGCAGGTTGGTGGCCATCACCAGGTCGAAGTCCTCGGCGCGGATGTCCAGCAGATCGCCGCGGCGCGGCGATCCCATGCCTGCGTTGTTGACCAGGCAGGACGGCACACCGCCCCAGGCGCAGACCGCATCGAGTACACGAGCGTGGTCGTGCACGTCGGCCAGGTCGCCGCGCACACGCAGCGCACGCGCGCCGCAGGCCTGGATCTGCGCGACGCTGGCGCCGTCACTGGCGCCGTCGTCCTGCAGCGTGGTGATGGCCACGTCAAAGCCGTCGTGCGCCAGTTGCAGCGCAATGGCGGCGCCTATGCCCTGGCTGCCGCCGGTGACCAGGGCCACGGGGCGCAGTGCCGTCGATTGCGGATTCATGGCATCAGCTCCTGAAGGTGGTGACGCAGGTGACTGCCCACGCGCAGGGCCTGGGCAGCCACGGTCAGCGCGGGGTTGACGGCGGCCGAGGAAGGGAAGAATCCCGCATCGACCACATACAGGTTGTCCAGCTCCCAGGCCTTGCACTGCGGGTCCAGCGCCGAGGTGGCCGGATCACTCCCAAGGCGCACCGTTCCGCACTGGTGCGACACCACCTCGGTGCCGAAGCCGCGCGACAGCACCAGCGGGTAGCCGGTGCCGCGCAGTATCTGGGCGCAGCGCGCCACCCAACGCTGGTGGGCGCGCAGGTTGGTGCGGTGCCAGTGCAGCTCGATGGCTCCGTCTGCGCGCAGCGTGACGCGGCTGCTGGGGTGGGGCAGGTCCTCGCTTTGCGCGTACCAGTCCACACTGCGCTCGGCCAGCGCGCTGCGCAGCCACCTCGGGGTGCCCGGCAGGGCGGCACGCAGCATGGGCTCGCGGATCTTTCCCAGCAGTTGCAGGCTGCCCAGCGGCGGGCCGCCCGCGCCGTCGCCAAAATAGAAGTCGTGCAGCGCCAGCGTCTTGGGAAAGCGCGTGCGGTTGCGCCTGAACGGGTGCCATGCCATCAGGGCCGTGGTGTTGTGCGTCATGTAGTGGCGGCCCACCACGTCGCTGCCATTGGCCAGGCCGCGCGGATGCCACGCATTGGCCGAGCGCAGCAGCAGGGCCGCCGAGTTGATGGCGCCGGCACTGAGCACGAACAGCCCCGCCGTGATGCGGCGCGCCACGCCGCCCTCCACCACCTCCGCCGCGACGACGCGCCGCCCGCCCGCATCGGTGAGCAGGCGCTGAACGTGCACGCCGGTGTGCAGCCGCACATTGCGGTGCGCCAGCGCAGGCCGCAGCAGGCAGGTTTCGGCATCGCCCTTGGCCCCCACCATGCAGGGCACGGCGTCGCAATTGGCGCAGCGCCGGCAGTGCCCGCCCGGTCCCAGGTCGATGGCGCAGGGCATGGGAAACGGCCGCAGGCCCTGGGCACGCAAGCGCTGCTCGATGCGCGAAAGCAGCGGCTCGTGCGGCACCGGGGGATGGGCATAGGCCGTGCTGCGCGGCGGCTCCGTGGGGTCGGCGCCGCCCTGGCCGCGCACGCCGAACAGTTGCTCGGCCAGGGCATACCAGGGTTCGAGATCGGCATAGCGCAGCGGCCAGGCGGGCGAGATGCCCTCCTCATGCTCCACCGCCTCGAAATCGCGCTGCCGAAAGCGCAGCATGGCCGTGCCGTAGAACTTGGTGTGCCCGCCCACGAAATAGAACATGCCGGGCCGAAACGCCCGCCCGCTGGCGTACCAGACCTCGTCGGTCTGGTAGCGTCTTTCGGCGAAGACGGCCTCGATGTCCCAGTTCTGCGCCTCGCGCGGCAGCACCGGGCCGCGCTCCAGCACCCATACGCTCGCACCGCTGTCCGCCAGTTGCAGGGCCACGGCCGAGCCGCCCACGCCCGAGCCGATGATGAGCACATCGCAGTCCAGCCCGTTGTGCGCCATGGCGGTCATGCGATCAGCGCCTGGGTGGCGGCATCGAAGCAGACCAGCCGAGACAGGTCGATCAGCAGGCGTGCCCTGTCCCCGGCGCGCAACAGCGCATCGGGCGGCAGCCGCGCGGTGAACGCATGGCCACCGAGCTTCAGCAGGGCCAGCGTGTCCGATCCGGTGGGCTCCAGCAGTTCGACGCGGGCCTCGGCCAGGCCCTGGCCGGGGGCGGCCGGCACGCCTTCGGGCATCAGGCCCACGGCCTCGGCACGTATGCCGGCAATGACTTCGCGGCCCGCATGGCCCTGCAGCGCGGTGGCCAGCGGCTGCGGCAGGGGCAGATCCTGGCCCATTCC